>JAYWDR010000072.1:0-7446 GCA_043779735.1 Cyclobacteriaceae bacterium
TAAGCACAACCTCCCTTCACATCTTTCGTAAACATGGGAACATGCAGGCCTCTTTATTTGTTGAAGTATTGTAACTTAGTACAGAAGAAATACTGGAAAAAATATTAGAGGGCGAATTGATGAGAGTGCAGAATTTTCATACTGTTCAACGAGAGAATAGCCCTATATTATTTGGGAAGGAAAAAATTATGAGTTGGACGACTATATATATTACCGGTAAAACAGATTTTCGGGAAGAAGTCAGGAAAAGACTAGAACACTCAGATCAGCGGTACATGCCTGGCTTCATTGAGAATTCATCGGGGCAAGACACGTATGATCTTTACTGGCTTGATGGCCGCGCCACGCTGCGTTCGTTTAAACAAGCCATCGGTGGTAAGTTGATTTGGAAGCATCGACTGCATTTTTATTCCTCCCTGGAGTCATTTATGGCCTCTCAACAGGCCAAAAAGGAAGCTGAATTATCGATCCGTGAAAAGGAGATGATCCAGGAAATGCAGGAATCCTAATCAATTTCGACCCAATGAGAATCAATGCCAAGCCCTCAGGCCTACTGTTGGAAAATTCATAACTTGGTGCACCATTTGTTGACTTGTCCGAACCCATCAATCTAAACCAAAACTGAAAGTTTATGAAAAAGAAAATCTTTATTGGCCTTGGGGTCGTGCTAATCGGCTTCGTCCTCTATGGAACATTGGTAGTGTCCAAAAGGAGCCCGGTAAAAACTACCACATACAATGATCGCGGATTGGACATAAAAGTAGTTTATTGCCAACCGTACAAAAAGGGCAGGTTAATTTTTGGTGAAGAAAAGGACGGAGCCTTGCAGCCCTATGGCAAATACTGGCGACTGGGCGCCAATGCTGCCACAGAAATAACTTTCAGCAAAGACATCAACTTTGCAGGCCAGCCTGTGAAAGCGGGTAGCTACCGGATGTATACGGTCCCAGGTCCCGCTTCTTTTCAGGTTTCGCTGAATAGTGAGTTGGGTGTCTACTTTGGGATCATGCAACCCGACTACTCATTAGACGTACTCAAAGTGGATGTGCCGGTTGCAGAGGCTTCGGAAATTGAGCAGTTCACAATCAACTTTGGCAGCGATTCTACGGCTATCAATATGGATTTTGTGTGGGACAAAACTTTAGTCAGAGTTCCCATCACGGTACAATAGATCGGTAGTCTCTCTTGAACATGGTGCCCAATCGCCTTGCTCCCAATCGTCATTTAATAAAAATGAAATTATTATGAAAAGGAAAATCTTTATTGGCATTGGCATAATTGTCATCGCGCTGGTTGCCTATTTACTGTATGCCTTTTTCCTGGCACCTAGGAAAAGTCCTGCAAAAACCACGACCTATAATGATCGCGGGCTGGATATAAAGGTCATTTACAGTCAACCTTCGAAAAGAGGTAGATTAATTTTCGGTGAAGCGAAGGACGGAGCCTTACAACCTTATGGCAAATATTGGAGGTTGGGTGCCAATGCTGCCACAGAAATAACTTTCAGCAAGGACATAACTTTTGCGGGGAACCCTATCAATGCCGGAAGCTACCGTATGTATGCAGTGCCAGGCGCCACCTCTTTCCAGATTTCATTAAACAGTGAGCTAGGAGTTAACTTTACTGCTGCCGGGGAGCCTGACTATTCCCTGGATGTCCTCAAAGTTGATGTTCCCGTCGAAAGCGTCACTGAAACTGAGCAATTCGTTATCAACTTTGGTTCCGATGATAGTGGGGTGAATATGGATTTTGTCTGGGACAAAACCCGCGTGCGGGTTCCCATCAAGATTCAATAACGTTATACAGGCTTCCTTTTTCATGATGAAGAAGTGGTTATTTATTCCGTTAGGAGTACTGCTATTTCTCGGTACCACCTACTGGCTCATCGGAAAAATCCAATACCGTCTTAACGTGATGGACGTGGAGGAGTACGAACCGGTCTCCACGCTTAATGTCCCAAAGCATCCCCTCACGCACGCTAGATTTCCATTCATCGATGTACACAATCATCAATTGATCATGCCGGTGCAAGACCTTGACGACCTCGTCGTAGATATGGACTCATTGAATATGGGCGTGATGGTGAACTTGAGTGGGTTCAGTGGAAAAATTCTGGAATGGTCGCTGGATAATGTCAGGAAAAACCAAAGCAAACGTTTTGTGATTTTTATGAACATCAACTTCGAGGATCTGGATGAGCCCGGGTGGCCTGCCGAACAACTGAGCATGATGGAGGAAGCGGTGAAGCACGGCGTGAGCGGTCTGAAAGTATATAAAGGACTTGGCCTGACAGACAAAGACAACAATGGAAACCGAATTGCCATTGACGACCTCCGGCTGGATCCCATCTGGGCCAAATGCGGTGAACTCGGCATTCCGGTGCTTATCCACTCTGGGGAGCCGTCTTCCTTCTGGAACCCTAAAGACAAATACAATGAACGCTGGCTTGAACTGAAACAAGAGCCCGGTCGCTACCGACCAGCGGATAAGTTTCCCTCATTTGAGCAGATCATCGCGGAGCAGCACCACATCTTCAGGAAACATCCGCAAACGAAATTCATTGATGCGCACCTCGGCTGGTTTGGGAATGACCTGGAGCGTCTCGGAAAACTTTTTGATGAATTGCCCAATGTGTACACGGAGCTTGGAGCCGTCCTGGCTGAGCTGGGGCGTCAACCAAAGTTTGCCAGAAAATGGATGATTCAATACCAGGACCGTGTGATGTTTGGCAAGGACACCTACAAGAAAGAAGAGTATTATACCTACTTCCGTGTGCTGGAGACAGACGACGAATACTTTGACTACTACCGCAAGCGCCATGCCCACTGGAAAATGTATGGACTGGAGTTACCTGATTCCGTACTTAAAAAAGTGTATTATAAAAATGCACTGAACGTCATTCCGGGAATTGACAAGGGGCTGTTTCCTTAGCTCTCTCCTATCTGCGATTTTATTTTTCATGGACGATGGTACCCCGGGATCGCAACTCTACTGAAACCCGCCTGAGATCGTCTTCGTTCTCCCATGGATTATTAAGCACTGAAAGAATCTCAAGCTTTCTAAATTGGGAAAGTTCTAAAGGGAACCGATAGAGATAATTTTTTGAGACATCCAGGTTTTCAATATCCCGCAAGGCCAATATCGAGGCTGGAAAAGAAGTGAAGTAGTTATTATTGATGCGTAGAACCCGAAGGCTCTTCAAGTCTTTCATCGCTTCAGGCAAAGCACTTATCTTATTGTTATGCAGATACAATTCCCTCAGGTTGCTGAGTTGCCCCAAATCGTCCGGCAAGGACTTAAGCTGATTGTTTGCCAAGTAAAGGATTTGTAATTTCTTCATCCTCCCTATTTCAGCGCTCACCTCCTGAATCTGATTAAAATAAAGGTCGATGGACCGCAAATTTTCGAGTTCAAAAATACCGGCCGGAACAGAGGTCAGTTTATTTTGATAAAAGGAAAGCACCTCGAGTTGCTTCAGATTGCCTATTCCCGGTTTGACCTCTGCAATCTCATTGTAGTTGAAAGTGAGTTTCTTCAGTTGTGGAAAGCTCCCCAGGGCATCCGGCACTTTCTTAATCTTGTTTTTCATCAGGTTAAGCTCTTCCAGTCGCAAGGCTGAACCATCTTTCAAGTCATCCAACGTCAAATTGTTCTCCAGCAGATTCAACTTGACAAGGCTTCTATTCCGATAGATATTTGGAAAATGACTCAAACCAATATTCTTCGACAGATCAAGCGTCTCCAGCGCTTTCAAGTGCTTATAACTGTTCGGCAAGTTGCGTTCATATACACCACGAATCACCAGAGTCCTGATGGCAGTGTTCCTGCCCAACCTGAGTCTCCCTGGAATCGAATTATTATAAACATAAATGCTCTGAAGCCGTTGTAACTTATTCAATCCGGCTGGCCACCTCCTGACTTTTGTGTTCACCAGCTCCAGTTCGGACAGGTTAGTACAAAGAGAAACTTCCCGCGGAAGTGCCTTCAACGGACTGTCGGAGAAACTGAGCTTTGTAACCTCTTCAGGCCTCACCTTTCCAGACTTCAGGTCCTGATAATTTGTGAATTGTTTGTCCGGAGTGTAAATAAATTTATAGCCTATGATCTTATCTCTGTAACCGCGCTGTGCTTGCAGAAGGCTGTCCAGTTTATGGGAAGCTGGATCCGACGGCCCAAATTTTGAGCCTTGAAAAATCGAGAAGATTGTCGCTTGAAGTTTACTGTATTCAACTGAATCGCGTTTGCTGGAAAAGAGGGCAATGGCTTGCTGGGCACTCCCTTCGGAAAAACCAAGGATGAACAAGATCACCACCAGAAGCTTCATAGAGGTAATTCTATGCAAAATGATTGCCAGATACTGTTTTACGCTTTCCAAATTGTAGAAAATTAAAGAATTACCGTACCAAAAGAAAGAGCGACCGGTTCGTCTTCAGCCTTCCTAAAAGTCGATGATTTATGATACCTTGATATGAAGAAACCCAACCCATCATGATCCATGCCCGTCAGCGAGTAGCCATTGTCGGAGGCCTCCGCATTCCCTTCGTGCGGTCCTTCCGTGAATACGCCCGCACGACCAACCAGGAGATGCTCACCGCCACCCTACAGGCGCTTGTTAAAAAATACAAGTTACAGGGCAAGCAGCTTGGCGATGTGGCGATGGGGGCGGTAATGAGCAGTTCTATTGAATGGAATCTCTCACGCGAAGTGGTACTTGGCAGCGACCTTGATCCTCGCACACCGGCCTTCAATGTACAGCGTGCATGTGGTACCAGTCTTGAAACCATCAACCTGATCGCATTAAAAATTGCAGCCGGCCAAATTGCTTCAGGCATCGGCGGCGGCAGCGACACCAACAGTGATCTGCCTATCATGTTACAGCGCGCGTTGGCCTGGAAATTAATCGATATCAACAACGCCAAAAGCATAAGTGAACGGATCTCAAAAATATTCAGCATCCGTCCTGGAGACTTGAAGCCAGCCTACCCTGGCATCGTGGAGCCCCGAACGGGCCTCTCTATGGGCCAGCATACCGAGCGCATGGTGAAGGAATGGAATATTAGCAGAGCAGAGCAAGACCAGCTTGCGTATGAAAGTCATGTGAAGGCAGCCAAAGGTTATCAGGATGGATTTTACAAAGACCTGGTGACCGAATTCAAAGGCACTTCCAGCGATAGGCTGGTCCGCTCCGACACCACGCTGGAAAAGCTTGCGCTATTAAAACCTGCCTTCGACAAGAGTCCACAGGGAACGATGACCGCCGGCAATAGCACCGCTTTTACCGATGGCGCCGGCGCTGTGCTGTTGGCTTCAGAAGAGTATGCGCGACAAAATCAACTTCAGCCACAGGCCTTTTTCGTTGATGCCCAGTCTGCCGCCGTAGATTATGTGCAAGGTGCCGGTCTGTTGATGGCCCCAACCCTGGCGGTAGCGCAGATGCTGCAACGAAATAATCTAAGTCTGCAGGACTTCGACTTCTATGAAATTCATGAAGCCTTTGCCGGGCAAGTGCTCTGCACTTTAAAAGCCTGGGAGAGCGACGTGTATTGCAAGAAAGAGCTTGGTTTGAATAGAGCGCTGGGGGCCATAGACCGAAGTAAAATGAATGTGAAGGGGGGAAGCCTTGCGCTGGGTCATCCATTTGGTGCAACCGGTTCACGCGTCGTAGGCACGCTGGCTAAACTGCTCCATGAAAAGGGCAGCGGCAGGGGATTGATATCGGTTTGCACGGGTGGAGGAATGGGTGTGGCTGCGATTTTAGAACGTTAAGACACCATGGTGTATCTTCCTATTCCATAAAAAAACTATACTTTTATTCGAATACCAAAATATCCAACATGAAACACTCACTCTTTTCTATCCTGGTTTTTTGTGCCCTGACGACCCTGTCTCAAACCCTGCAGCCTGGCAAGCCTGCTGAAAATGGAATGTCTGCTGAGCGGCTTGCCCGCATTGATCAACTCATCAGTGATCATATCACCAAGAAACAAATACCAGGCGCAGTGGTGTTTATAGCACGGAATGGCAAGATCATATACCACAAAGCCTACGGATACAGTGATGTCGAGAAACAAACAACCTTAAAGAAAGATGACATCTTCCGTATCGCTTCGCAAAGCAAGGCCATCACCAGTCTTGCCGTGATGATGTTATTTGAAGAAGGCAGGTTCTTGCTCGATGAACCTATTTCGAAATACATCCCGGAATTCAAGAATCAAAAAGTATTGGCCACCATGAACTGGTCGGATACAACCTATACAACCGTTCCCGTGAAGAGTGAAATCACTATTCGTCAATTGCTTACCCATACCTCCGGAATTGACTATGCTGGCATCGGCAGCCAGGATTTTAAAGCGATTTATTCCAAAGCCAAAGTGCCCAGCGGCATAGGGAACGACAATATGGTGCTGGCTGACAAGATGAAGATTCTCGGCGGCCTGCCGCTGAAACATCAACCAGGTGAAGCGTACACCTACGGCCTCAATTGTGATGTTCTCGGGTACTTTGTAGAGGTACTTTCAGGAGTATCCTTCGATCAATTTCTGCGTACACGCATTTTTGTACCCCTGGGCATGAACGACACCTACTTCTACTTACCAAAAGAAAAACACAGTCGATTAGTAGGCCTTCATCAAACCAAGAACGGCACCTTGATGAAAATGAAACAAACTGTCTTTGATGGAATCAACCCTGATTATCCGACTTTGGAAGGCAAGTACTATTCAGGTGGAGCCGGCCTCAGCTCAAGTATCGAAGACTATGCAAAATTTCTCCAACTTTTTCAGAACAAGGGGGAATATAATGGAGTCAGGTTGCTAAGCAGGAAAACGGTGGAGCTCATGCTGACCAATCAGGTCCAGCCCCCGCTCACAACCCAGTTTGGTTTAGGCTTTGCATTGGAAACCGATAAAAATGATTATCTGTCATTGTATTCCATTGGCTCCTTCTCCTGGGGCGGAGCCTTTAGCACCACCTATTGGGCCGACCCGAAAGAGAAATTAGTCGGCCTGGTCTATATGAACTTATACAGCAGTCCTTCCTTTGGTATTGGAGAAAAGTTTAAGGTACTCACCTACCAGGCAATTGTAGATTAGTATTGGCAAGCGGGCCTCAAGGAATAGGCCTGTTTTCCTGAAAATTTGCTCCGGCCTGAAACCATGTTGCAGCTAGGGCTGAATTTTCTGTAGCGAGGTTGCAAGTACTTTCGATTTTATCGAAAAACACATTCAACTCCTCATGCTGCGCTGTACCTTTGAAAATAATGGGGCACGACCATCATCATCCTGTTGTAACCTTGTCGAAGGTAAATTCGGCTTTCACATTAGGCATTCTACTCAATGTTGTTTTTGTCATCATTGAAACTATTGTTGGATTTTATATCCATTCGCTGTCATTACTCTCCGATGCGGCGCACAACCTTGCCGATGTCGGTACATTGGCCCTCTGTCT
>JAYWDR010000073.1:0-7423 GCA_043779735.1 Cyclobacteriaceae bacterium
GATGATGGGACACAGCAAATTGTGGGAAGTAATGAAAAAGAAAGATACCATTTATGAAAAACCGGACTTCTCCGAAGCTGATGGCATCGAAGCTTCACATCTGGAGGCTGAATTTGCTGAAATGAATGGCTGGAATGCACAGTCTGATGCAGCCTCCCTGCTCAGTGGACTTGGCATCGTAGAAGAAGACCATTACAAGTTGCTCAAAGAACTGAGTGGCAACCTGAAAGTACGCGTACTGCTGGCACAGGCTATTTTTGGAAACCCGGACATCCTGATTCTGGATGAACCTACTAATGACCTGGATTTAAAAACCGTCGCCTGGCTGGAAGATTTCTTGTTGGAATTTAAAAATACGGTGATCGTTGTCTCCCACGATCGGCACTTCCTTGACACCGTTTGCACACACATTGTAGATATTGATTTCAATGCTGTAAAACTGTACACTGGCAACTATTCATTCTGGTATCAGTCCAGTCAATTGGCTTTACAACAGCGTTCTTCGGCAAACAAGAAAGCTGATGACAGGAGAAAAGAGCTGCAAGAGTTTATTGCCCGCTTCAGCGCTAATGCCTCGAAGTCGAGACAAGCCACCAGCAGGCGAAAGCTGTTGGAAAAAATCAATGTCGACGAAATCCAGGCTTCCACCAGACGCTATCCAGCCATCATGTTTCAACAAACACGTACTGCTGGTGATCAGATCTTACATATTAAGAGCCTTACCAGTTCCATCAACGGAAACCGTCTCTTCAAGGACTTTGAACTTTACGTGAACAAAGGCGAGAAGGTCGCTTTTCTGAGCAAGGATAGCCAGGCCCTCACCTCACTATTTCAGATTCTGGTGAAAGAACGGAAGGCTGATAAGGGTGAATTTACATTTGGTCAGACCATCACTATCGCTTCCCTCCCTGCCAACAATGAATCATATTTTCAGACCGATGATAACCTGATCGACTGGCTGCGTCAGTTTGCAGCAGAAGAAAACAAAGATGAAGTATACATCCGCGGATTTTTAGGGAAGATGCTGTTTTCAGGGGAGGAAGTATTTAAGAAATGCAGTGTGCTCTCCGGTGGAGAGAAAATGCGATGTATGATTTCAAGGATGATGTTGGTAGGTGCCAACCTTCTGATCTTGGATGAACCTACCAATCACCTCGACCTGGAGTCCATTACCGCATTCAACAACGCCCTGAAAGATTTTCCTGGCACAGTGCTGTTCACTTCACACGATCACGAGTTTACTCAAACCGTGGCAACGCGGATCGTTGAACTCTCGCCTAACGGATTTATTGACAAACTCATGACCTACGATGAGTATGTAGAGAGCGAACGGGTGGCCGAACAAAAGGAAGCCTTGTACGCCTGATGAAATAGCCACGGATGACACGTACTACCAACGATCAATCCGTGGTAAATCGTGCAATCCGTGGCAAAAAAATTACTCTCTAATCCTACCGCACCGAAGGAACAACGGAAAATCTATTTTCTTTCAAATTACGGAATTATTTCCTCCATCCCGGACCCCGCACGCATCTCCCAGGCTTTGCCCCGGTGTGCTCGCCATCTTTCAATACCTGAACACCATTGACAAATACATGCGTGACCCCGGTGGAATACTGATGAGGGTTTTCAAAGTTAGCATGATCCTGGACCTTGTCCGGATTAAACACCACCACATCTGCGTAGTGCCCTGTAGCGAGGGTGCCTCTTTTCTTTATTTTCAAATGAGAGGCAGGCAACGAAGTCATCCTCCGCACTGCCTCCTCAAGAGTCATTAGTTTCTGCTCACGGACGTATTTCCCAAAAACTCTGGCAAAGGTTCCGTAGGCTCGGGGATGAGCACCCAGGTCCAAAAAATCTTTCGTCAGCGCAAGAGCGCCTGCATCCGAACCAATGCTGACATAGGGTTGCTGCAGCATCTTTCTCATGTTGTCCTCTGAGATAAGAAAATATACCGCAGGAATGGAAGACTTATCGGCTGCCAGCAGGTCTAACACCGTCTCATCCGCGTTTTTTCCATGAAGCCGTGACACCTCATCCAAACGTTTGCCTTTGTAAAGTCTCGCGAGTGAATCCTTTTTAAAACCCAAGAGCATGACATCCTTCGGTTCGGAGTTTTTGGTGGGTACACCTTTCTCCATATCATAAAGAATTCGTTTTCTTGTTTCGGGATTTCTGATACGGACACGCATTTGTGCTATTCCTCCCTCTTGAGCCCAAGTGGGAACGCGCTCTTTTAGTCCGGTAGCGCTGGCACGATATGGATAGAGGTTTGCGGAAATCCTCACGCCGGCTTGGATGGCACTGTCAATCTTGGTAAGCACCGTGTCAATCTTATTCCAATTCCTTTCGTGGTTGATTTTCAAATGGTATATCTCTACCGGAAGGTTAGCCTCTTTGCTGATTCTGATTGTTTCGTTCACCGCGTCCAGGATCTTATCACTTTCGCTCCGCATGTGGGTGATGTACATACCACCATATTGGCTGGCTACTTTACATAGTTCAATGAGTTCTTCCGTCGTCGCGAAGGTAGCGGGCGCATAAATCAACGACGAACCGACGCCCATGGCCCCCTCTTCCATGGCATGCTTCACGAGGCCCTCCATTTGCAGTAATTCCCGTGTGGTTGGCTTTCGGTTTTGATATCCCACAACGTATGTGCGAATGGTAGTGGCCCCTACGAACGAAGCATAATTGGGGCTCACGCCTTTCTTTGCCAAATGATCAAAGTAACCTCCGAGCGTAGACCAAAGTTTATCGCCTGGTTTTCTTTTGCGGGGACCGGCACTGAGACCTTCGCCAAATACTTCCAGCGTCACACCTTGTTTCAGGTCACTCACAGCACGGCCATCCTGCAATAAAGTCCCATCAGCCCAGCTCAGCATATTGATGAATCCAGGGGCGACAGCTTGTCCTTTGACATCGAGCTCAACCTTGCCCTTGGCTCCAGCAAAGTTTCCTATGCCAGCGATCGTGTCAGCATTGATAGCCACGTCGGCCACAAACGGCAAACCGCCAAGGCCGTTGTAAACAGTTCCGTTTCGCAATAAAAGGTCGTATTGCTGGCACAGACAAGACGTGACTGTAAGCCAGGCGACTAGAACCATGAGCATTCGCATAGCGAATATTACAAAAGAAAAATGTTTTCTTTAACTGACCTGAATAATGGGGTAGGAACACATCTACATGATGCTAATAAATGGTAAACAAATGTCCAGTTTATTCCGGGTCTGCTATTTCGTTTGGACTTACTCCGTTCTTACATCGGGTAATCTCCCTTTTTCTATTTTCTGCAAAGGTCGAGAAGGTACTTGTTTGAAACAAGAATGAAGAAGTTGTGAAAGAGCAACAAAATCCGTTAAGTCCGGTACTCCTGTGGCAGAACTTATCTTTCCCAATGGGCGACGGATGAATTTCTACCAATCCGTGGAAGCCCCCTTTTTATTCTTTTTGTAACGGACTAAGAAGAACTTGTTCACAACTAAACCTACCGTGAAAAACAAAAGAATAATAATTGATTCCCCCACATAATTACTCGACGGATGCTTCACTCCATAATATGCGAAGACGGATCCAAAAACAATTGCCAAGCTCCAATTCACAATAAGCAAAGAGTATATAAATTTTCTCTTTATTGTCGCCATTGCAATTTCATTTTATACTCAACCTAATCAATGAGTTACAATTACTATGGAATATTAGGCACAACAGAAGTATGCGTTGAAGACGGCTGATTGTAATACACTAATGCCGCACCCCCAGATGCAAGAAGTGCATACCCTCCAGTAGCAATTCCCCACGCCGCCCAACCTATTTCAGGAATCAATCCCAATAATTTTAGCCCACCACCCATAATTACTGCTCCAGCCACATCCGCTGCTGCCACGCCTCCCCAGCGAATAGGCCCTTCAGTCCTGGGAATATTTCCACCTCCGTCGCCAAATCCTACGTTGACCCAGGAATCAATATTTTCATTCCAATAGTATGAAGAATTTCTCGCAACCGAAACAGCTGCCAGAACGATTCCCCCTTCCTCATATGGCAGAGCATTGGCCTGAGACTCAATAGAATTCAACGATGCTTGAATAGCGTTAATATCATAATCCAAGTTCACAACAGTTGAAAATATGTTATTAATATGATTCTTCTGAGTCGCTGTTAAATTCGGAGAAATCTGATCAAGCATGGCTTGCATTTCATCAGCAGCGTCATTAGTTCTACCATCCACATTTTTTATAAATACCTGATTTAGGGACTCCATCTTTGATATTATTGTCACTCTGTTGCTTTCGGAGAGGTTGGGATATGTTTTAAGGATGTACTCTATGGATGCGGCTTTGTTTAGTTTAAGAAGTTGTGGCAAACTTATTTTGTCAGTACCTCGATTCGTATTGATGAAATTAAGGGAATATTCCAAACCCTTATTGTGACTAACTCCAATTGAATTAAAGTCAAATGGCGCTTCTTTTTGGGGCGCCATTGCGTCCCTGTTACAACTTGGCAATAAAATCAAAGTAACATATTGTTATGATAAAGATCTGGCTCTTTATCATTTTACGGATTGTGGGAAATAGCATAAAAACTCAATGTTTTAGGTTTAGAGATTTCTACCAACCATCGAATATGCCATGATTTATTGAATTACTAATAACGATAAGAATTAGAATATTACCCATGTAACATAATGTCTGGAGTCTGCAAAATGACACCTACTTCACCACCGGGAAAGCAGAAATCCTTAAACGGGCTGCGCCCATCGGGACTAAGGTAATTTCTTCCATGGGTTGATTCGTGCTCACCGGGCTTTGCGGCAGTTCGCCACACAAACCATACTGATCGATGGTCCAGCCCGGAATCTTCTTACCCTTGGCCCTCAATTCAATTGGTACTGCCGCTAGGGTGAAGGGAAAATTATCAGCCGGCCATGGCTTTCTAATGATCGTGAAATTTCCAGCCATGCCCACCCTGGCCAGGGCTTCGGCGGGCAAGCCAAAGTTCCAGGGACTATCTGGCTGAATTTCAAACGAAGGCCACTTGGATTGATCCGTGTTCTCCTGCCATTTGGAATCGTATTGCGCTGTTGCCTTGCTGTCGAAGCGAATGTATTTTTCATTGATCTTAAGTGAAAAGGTAAGTGGTCCGTAATTGATGCTTACGCTGTTCTTGTTCTTCTCCCAGGTCCTGGCTTTCACTTTCATGGGCAGACCCAAAGTAATCCTGTCGTTGTTCTTCCAGGTGCCGGTAATTTTCACATACTTCCCCGGTAAAGGCACAACACCGACCTCCTTATCATTGATTTTAATCATTGGATTTTCACACCATTTTGGAATGCGAAGATAGAGCGGAAATGCAACAGGCCGGGTCATGGCTAATTTCATCCTCACCTGCTCCTCGAAAGGATAATGCGTTTGCTGTTGTATCGAAACTTCGGCGCCGTCGGCCACAATGGCATCTACTTCACTGTCTGAATAGAAAATAGCCGCCAGACCGTTGTCGGGTGTAGCCATCCACAGATTTTCAGCATAGTAAACCCACCCGCTCGTGTGATTGTGCTGGCAGCAACGGCTGCTGAAGGGGTTCATCATCAGGTACGGTCCGGGGTTGTCAATGCCAGGGTTGTGATTCTTGCTGTCGCTCGCCACCATGTTTGGCGCGGTGAGATATCTAAGCGAACGGTAATCCGGCATGAAGGAGGCGGGAAAAGTATTGAAGGCCACATCCTCACAGTTCTCCGCCCAAAAAGTATCGCCCGTAATGCGCAGCATGATCTCATCGGAAGACATTTGTTCCACCATCCCGCAGGTCTCCACCGCCTGTCTTGGATCGACATACCCCTTGCGGGAATTTTCATCAGAGCCAAACATGCCGCCCGGAACCTGCCCGTACATCTCGCGGATAAAATTCTGGTTGTCGTAACTGGCCTGCAGATCGGTGGGGTCGCCGCTTTGCATGTAATAGGTGGCCGGTTCGCGGAAACATTGTGCGATGTTGACGTTGTGCCAGTTGGGCAACCAGTTCTTCAATTTCCAGTTGGCAGTGTTGCGATGGACTTTAGCGGCCAGGTCGAGGAGCCATGGTTCTTTCGTGATATTGTACAGCCAATAGACGCTGTACAAATTATCGCCTCCGCGGCTGTTCTCCCAATAGTCTGTAAGAAAATCATTGTCGGGTATAGCAAGCTGCCATTTGAAGTACTTCGTCATGTGCGCAATGACGCGGACATCGTGACTGTATTCGTAGTACGACTGCAGCACAAAGAGCATCAGCATCTGCGCCCACAGATCACGCTTGCCGGTGGTCTTGCGGATAACGTACGGGCCGAAGTCGCCATTGTCACGCTGGCTGTTGAGGGTGCCGTTGATCCATACCATCGATTCGTCAATGATTTTTTTGTCGTTGAGCACGTAGCCGATGTTTGCATAGCCTTTTAGCCAATACGGCATCTCTTCCCAGCCCCAGTCGCCGGTGCCATCTTTGTTGAGCCACGCATTATTTTTCTTGGTGAGCCAGGCACTGATATCTCCGAGTTGGCCGGTGAGTCCATCGCGCTGCAACTCCAGGCTTTTCAATAGCCAGCCACCGGGTTTGATGGAGCTCACAGGGAGTTTTACCAGGTGCTGCGCCCTGAGGGGCTGTTGGTTGTTCTGATAGTATGTATTTCTTTGATCGTTCGCCGGCTTTTCCACAACCGAGGCTTGCCCGGCGACTTGTCCAAAACCTGAGAGAGAAAGTAATGAACAGGCAACGACTAAGTTGATCTTCATATTTAAAAGGATATCGATCAAATGTAAGAGCCAATGGTAGACCAATCAAGGGTTATTCTACCATTCCAAACAGGCTCCAGCGCAGAATTCAATAGACAATCCTTACCTTTGCCCCACTATTTGGCTCCGTATTTCAATGGATAGAATTTCAGATTCCGATTCTGAAGATGTAGGTTCGATTCCTACCGGGGCTACTAGCACTTATTTTATTGACCTGTAAACCAATCGTTTACGGGTTTTTTCGTTTTAGTGGGGGAGGGATTGGGGGAAGAATGGATTTAGTTTAGATTCTTAGCTTCTTTATCTCTGAACTAACTCTTTCTAGGTTAGAAGCAGTCTCTTCCATCAATAGAAATGATGGGTTTATAGACAATTCCTTTATTTTTTTTGTGATTGCGCCAATTCGTTCTGAGTTCTTATCTGCCTGCGCATAAATCTGCGAAAACCTATCATAAAAGAATTTTAGCTTTTCCTTATAGTTCTTTAATAGTTCCTTGAGTCCGTCAAAAATTTGAAGTAACTCATCCAATATCCTTTGATTATTGTCAATGATATTAGTGATAACCTCTTCACCTTTCTCATCTATTTTGAGCTTTAAAAATGAATTGTCAGTTTCTAATTTATCCTCAACCTTCTTAGCAAGATTGTCCCAAAAACTT
>JAYWDR010000074.1:0-18783 GCA_043779735.1 Cyclobacteriaceae bacterium
GGTATTGTTTTTGTCCAAGGGACCCGCTGAGGATCCTGCGCTTCACTAATGCCTCAGGTGTATAGCAGTAATCAAATTTACGTGATGACCTCACCCAAAAATCAAAATCTTCATAAGCAAGCGCCTCGTCATAGCCAGACAAGGCTTCAAGAACTTTTCTACGCATCATCATCGTAGGTCCGTTAATAAAGTAACGCTCAAGAACATCGATGTAGATATTCCCTTGGGGAACAGACAAGTGAGGAAACCGGTCAGAATGATACCCCAGTATTTCTCCCTTGTCATCGATCAGCTGAGCATCTGAGAAATTCACACCGACCTGCTCTCCTGCAGATTGAAACACGTTGATACCTTTTTCAATACGATCGGCCATTAGTACGTCGTCTGCTGACAAATCAATTATAAAATCTCCCTTGGCTCTTGCCAGACCCTTATTGAAGGCCCGGCAATTACCCTGGTTCGTTGATAAGGGTATGAATTCAGCGGATGGATAACCAGAGAGGGTCTTACTGATTGATTCTACACTCTGATCTGTGCTATGATCGTCCACGACCACTAGTTGAACATTTGGGTATGTCTGGCCTGAAACCGATCGAATGGCCTCTTTCACAAACCGTTCGTGGTTATAACAGAGGCAGATAACCGAAACCAGGGGCTCGTTCACATCAGCTCCTTTTCAAAAGTGATCTTCATGGAAGGTACGGCACCCAATCTGAGTTTAAAATCCAGCAGACTGAAATTCGGCTGACCATTCACTGCAGACGTTCCAAGATCCATCCACACAATCTTATGATATCCACAAAACTTATACATACCACTGGTGAGCAGTACCACTGGGCTTATGGAGTCATGCTTCTTGAGATGTCCTGAATAAAAGTTATAAAGGATTTCGGGACTAACCCGTATGCTTATGGAGGCTGCTGCCAATTCTTTTAAGACATAGGTACCAAACAAAATAAAGGAATCTTTGAAAACAGCAACTGTATCTGTCATTTCTTCCAGCGTCATACTCAATGAGTGTCCTCGCTGCTTGCGGCACTTTAAAATCAAATCATATACATTCTCCAGCTCTGTGAGTGGCAATATATTGAAACGCAAACCCTTTGCCCTTGCTTGTTTTAGCTTTCGTTTTTCCCAGGCTTCAATTTTTTCTTCAAAATTGATGTGGTCTATTCTAATGCCAGAGCTCAGCTCTGCTTTCCCCACACGGTAATTGAGGTTTAGCAAGATCGTCTGCAGCAGTTCTCCTGACTTCCGGTAGAACAGTGGCGGCTCTCCTATGAAGACTGACATTACTCCTTTCTTTTGGAGATAGAGTTCACAATGTTGAATAAATTCATAAAGAACCTGCGGTGACAGGCGCTCAGAAAACAGAAATGAGCCAAATGGTGCCCGCACTGGGGTAAGCGCTTTACCCTCGTGTATATGGAAGGAGACCTGGGCCATGATTTTCTGATTGACCTTCTTGAGTAAATAAAAGCTTATCCACTCATGCGCCTGTAACTGCAGATGTCTTTCCTGGCTGAACAAAAAGGTAGTGTAGTCCGGTGTAAAGGCCGGAGGCAAATCGTTTACAACACTGTAACCTCGCTCCAATTAGAAGGGAATTCCCAGTCTCTTAAATAGGAAATGCATAAGCCAGGCAGGGCCGATCAACAAGAATTGAAGGTCCTTTAAGAACGACGGCTTTTTTCCCTCCACCTTATGCCCATAAAACTGTCCAATCCATGCCACTACAAAGACAAAAAGGCTAACTGCCCATAGAGACATGCCGGCCGCGACAATCCATTGTGTCACAAATAAGCAGAACAATGTAAACAGCGCCATGCCAACGGTAAGAGGCACTGACAGGGTAACGTAATAGGCCAGGACAACAATAAGCAGTACTGTGGCCCAGTTAGCATACGGATTATCCTGACCCATCACCGCTTGAACTATCCCCGACGGAATGGATGCGATCAATCCCACTACACTAAAGAAAATCAGAGGAACACAAATCCAATGAATAGTTTTATTGGTTTCGTTTTTGTGACTTTCACCGTACTCTGAAAGAAGCTGGTCGATCTTACGCATAGCTAAAGATTTAAAAAAATTCGTATAGAATCTTGCTTGTAACGTTACAGCAAATTTAATCAAGTTTTCGTCTTCACCTTCGTCCAGTCCTTGATTTGCCAGAAAACTTTACCTGTCGTGATATGATTGCCATTCACATCGTGGATCTTTATTTCACATGGCACCACCACGGCCTCTTGTGACTGCAGGGGTATAATGATTTGTTGCAGGAACCATTCATCCGAAGTTCTGAACTCTGCCAAAGCGTCCATTTTTCCCTGGTAGTGATAATCCATTTCAATTCTCTGCATGATCAGTCTGTATTTTTTTATGTCCAGTCGCGAGAGCAGCAAGAAGCCTGTGACAAATTCAGAAATAGTCGCCAGGGCACAGGCGTGTAAACCGCGGATATGATTAAAATTACTTCTTCGATATGGAATGAGAGCCTTCAGATAATTATCTTCAATCTCTACCACTTGAAACTTGTGAGGCCTGTTGAAGGGTACCATCCTATAAAGCGATTGATTGAGCACCCAGCGCCAAAACGCTGAATGCTTCGCTTTTTCAATTATCTTGGCAGGATCAAACATAGAGAAAGTGCTTACGCGTTGCCAGGCTGAGGTTCTGAAGTACTGAGCTTTATGGTCTTGAAGGTAGATAAAATTTTGACTGCATATGGGAAAGAAAGTAATCGTTCTTGGCGCCGGATTGGTGGGGAAGGCCATTGCCATTGATTTGACTAAGAATTTTGAGGTCACCTCTGTCGACATTAACGAAGCGGCGTTGGAAGAAGTCCGGCAGCACGGCATTAAAACACAGGTGGCAGACCTTTCTAACCAGGAGCGTCTCACCTCAATTATCCAACCGGCCGATCTCGTCGTGGGGGCCGTCCCTGGTTTTTTGGGGCTTCGCGTTGTGAGAACGGTAATTGCCGCCGGAAAAAACATGGTTGACATTTCATTTTTTCCTGAAGATCCATTTCAATTGGATGAGATGGCAAAGAAACAAAATGTGACAATCATTACGGATTGCGGCGTAGCCCCTGGCATGGGCAATATTATTCTCGGTTATCACAACAAGAGGATGAAGATTGATTCGTATGAGTGCCTTGTGGGGGGTTTACCTGTTCTGCGCGAGTGGCCGTATGAATACAAGGCTGTCTTCTCTCCTATCGATGTGATCGAAGAGTATATTCGTCCAGCGCGATATGTGCAACAAGGTACCGTGGTGGTGAAAGAGGCGCTCTCCGATCCCGAACTTATTCATTTTGATGAAGTGGGGACCTTGGAATCCTGGAACTCAGATGGTTTACGATCGCTGATCAAGACCATGCCCAACATTCCAAACATGATAGAAAAAACTTTGCGATATCCCGGGTGCGTTGAATATCTGCGTGTACTTCGTGAAACGGGATTCTTTTCATATGATGAAGTGGAAGTCAAAGGAGTGAAAGTTCGACCCATTGATGTGACCGCGAAGCTTCTATTTCCAAAATGGAAGCTGAAACCCGGTGAAGAAGAATTTACGGTAATGAGGATCCGGATGAGCGGGGAAGAAGCCGGACAACGTACGACGTACGAATACACTCTTTTGGATCGCACTGAAAAATCAACCAACACCCTGTCCATGGCCCGCTCAACAGGGTATACTTGTACCGCCGCTGTAAATCTCTTGATGGGGGGGAGCTTCACCAAACGGGGCGTCTGTCCTCCAGAGTATCTCGGAGAGGATGAAAGTAATTTCAAGTTCATTATCGGTTATCTGAAGGAGCGTGGTGTAAATTATCACGTGAAGGCCTCCCGGTAACCGTTTCCGGGAATTCTAATCGCGCAAGAATTATCCCTATCTTTCCCAGACAAATTTCTTTTCATGTCAATTAAGAAAGAACCAGCGCTATGGCAAGCATTCATGCCGATCCTCGTGCTTATACTTCTGCTGTCTACCAATGTCATTCTATTTGAATCAGAGGCCACCAATGGTCCAAATCAAATTGCCATGCTGCTCGCAGCTGGGGTCGCCGGCCTTATTTCATTTAGTCTGGGCTACCGGTGGGATGAGATAGAAGTCAGCATCATCAAGAGCATCAGTTCAGCAATGGGCGCCATCCTCATACTGATGGTCATTGGGTCGTTGTCAGGAACCTGGCTGCTGAGCGGTATTGTTCCAGCCATGATTTACTATGGTCTAAAGATTCTCAACCCGACCATTTTTCTTTTCGCTGCCTGCATGGTGTGCTGCATTGTCTCACTGGCGACAGGAAGCTCCTGGAGTACAGTGGCAACCGTAGGCATTGCTTTGCTGGGAATCGGCAAGACCCTTGGTATTCCGGAGCCTGTGATTGCGGGCGCCATCATCTCAGGCTCCTACTTTGGTGATAAGATGTCACCGTTATCAGATACCACCAATCTTGCACCAGCTATGGCTGGCACCGACCTTTTTACTCATGTCCGTTATATGGTCAACACAACGGCCCCCACATTGGCCATCACCTTTGTTATTTTTTTGGTGTGGGGATTTACCCTTGACACCACTTTTTCAGGTACCGAAACTGGTGCGGTACTCCAGTCTATTGAAAAGACATTTAATCTAACGCCACTTCTTTTCATTGTACCGGCCCTCGTTATTTTAATGATTGTACGCAAAGTGCCCGCACTTCCGGCCTTGCTGGTAGGGTCTATCCTGGGAGGAATATGCGCTGTGATTTTTCAGCCCCAAATCATCAATCAGATTTCAGGCATTGAAGGCAACTTTCTAAAATCCTCCTTCATGGCCGTGATGAAGTCGATGGCAATTGACACCAGTATTCAAACTGACAATGCCATGATTACGAAATTGCTTTCGTCTGGTGGCATGTATGGTATGATGAACACGATCTGGCTGATCACCTGCGCGATGACGTTTGGCGGAGTCATGGAATCTTGTGGCCTTCTGAAAAAAATTGCAGAGCAGATTATCAAATTTGCTAATTCAACAGGGTCACTGGTTGCCTCCACCGCTGCCACATGCATTTTCTTCAATCTCACCGCTTCTGATCAATACATGGCCATAGCAGTACCCGGCCGGATGTATGCAGACACTTATCGCAAGCGTGGTTACAAACCTGAATTGCTAAGCCGCACGCTGGAAGATGCGGGCACCGTGACATCCGTGTTGATACCGTGGAACACCTGCGGAGCCACCCAATCTAAAGTACTCGGCGTATCAACCTGGGCCTACGCACCCTATTGTTTCTTTTGTATCATTAGTCCGCTGATGACTGTATTCCAGGCCTATATCAACTACAAAATCCGAAGGTTGAGTGATGACGACAAAGCCATTTAACTCAAAGACTTCGATTTCGTCTGAAGAAATAAACGAGCTTCCTCTCAGGGCATTCGAAGGCAAGGTCCTTGTGATCTCAGAAGCAGACCAACTCGATGATGCGTTTGAAGAAATAAATACACACCACCATGTTGGCTTTGATACAGAGACGAAACCAGTCTTTGTAAAGGGACACCGAAATAAAGTAGCCATTCTGCAGATTGCACTGCCGGCAAAAGTCTTTCTCATACGGCTATTGGCCACCGGGCTTTCTCGCGAGGTCGAACACTTTCTTCAGAATGACAGGATACAGAAGGCTGGGGTTGCGATACGAGATGATATTAAGGCGTTGCAACACCTCAAACGTTTCCAAGCTGGCGGATTCGTAGAACTGGCACAGCTCGCAAAAGAGGCAGGCCTTGAAGTCGAGAGTGTAAAAAAATTGACCGCCTTGTTACTGGGTTTTCGTATATCCAAAAGTGCCCAGACCAGTAATTGGGAAGCGGAGCAACTCCACGAAAGGCAAATCAGTTATGCCGCGACCGATGCGTGGGTTTGTTTGAAAATTTACGAGAAACTTGCTATCCACTCTCGACGGGTGAAGTAGCGCGAGCACCCACTAAATTATTTTTCAGGGTTCTCCTCGCAAGCAGCGCGCTTATCAAGGTCAATACGGCCCCCATCAACATCGCGGCTCCCGGAAAATAGATCGGAGCTTCTGACTTAGTAAAGTACGCAAACAGGCTATTCATCAGCAGGGGTCCAAAGATTGAGGTCAGGCTCATCAGGCTTGTGAAGCCTCCCTGCAATTCTCCTTGGGCATTGGCCGGTACAATGCCTGACATAATTCCCTGCAGGGCGGGACCAGCTATGGCGCCAAGGCAATAGATCACTGTGAAAGCATACATCATCCAGCCTTGCGTGGCAAAGGCAAAAAGCAATAGGCCGACAGCATACAACCCAAGACCGAGGTAAACACTTCGTTGTTGACCAAGCTTTGGAATAATCTTTCTGATCAAAATCCCTTGCACAAGAGCAAACATAAAGCCAACAACCGCCAATGATATACCAATGGTTCGCGGAGTCCATTTAAATTTTTCAATGGTATAATAAGACCAATTACTTTGAATCGCGTGTGCTGAGAGATAAACAAATGTCAGAGCAATCAAGAGCCCTGCAATCACAGGGTACTTCCAAAGGCTAACCAGCGTGCCAAGTGGATTGGCTCGTTTCCATTCGAACCTTCTTCGGTTTTCAGGTTTAAGGGATTCTGGTAAAACGAAAAAGCCATACAGCCAGTTTAACATAGTTAGTCCGGCCGCCGCCATAAACGGAACCCGTGGACCCAAATCGCCCAGCAGCCCGCCTATAATGGGTCCGATGATAAATCCCAAACCAAAAGCAGCACCTATGATTCCAAAATTCTGGGCCCTGTTTTCTGGTGTACTGATGTCGGCAATGTAGGCACCGGCCGTTGTGAAACTGGCGCCCATTACACCTGCTATGATTCGGGCCAAAAAAAGCCAGCCGATCGTTGGAGCAAAGACCACAAAGAGATAGTCCAGCCCAAAACCAAAAAGCGATGCAAGCAATACAGGCCTTCTCCCATACTGGTCACTAAGTCCACCTACAACGGGAGCACAAAAAAACTGCGTGATGGCATACGTTGATATGAGCCAGCCGCCGTACGTGGCAGCCTCGCTTACTGTGGTGCCAGGGCCAAGGAATTGCTGGATAAGACTGGGCACCACTGGGATGATGATTCCAAAGCCCGTGACATCAATCAGAAGAGTGACAAAGATGAATCCTAAAGCCGGTTTTGACTTCGACATCGTATAAATTGAATCTCCAAATTAGTTATTTTTTTTTGACACCGGCAGTTGAATGTAAGAAGGGTTAGAAACGGAGCGATGGATTTTTTGGGTAGCAATCTGAAAATCTGATGCTGTAGCCTCAAAAATATTCTGCACATATTTCTGCGGATTGCGGTCTATTATTGGAAACCAGGTGCTCTGTACCTGTACCATGATTTTATGACCTTTCCTAAAAACATGGTTTATGGCGTGAAGGTCGATGGAGTACTTATTCACTTCGTTGGGCTTCACAGCTTCAGGTTTTTCAACACTGTTCCTGAACCGTCCCCGAAAAACATCATTGGCCATCATCAACTGGTATCCGCTCATTTTGGGATCCGAAGGATAACTTTCAGGATACACGTCAATTAACTTCACCACCCAGTCGCTGTCCGTACCACTTGTTGCCGCAGAGAGCACAGCCAGAAGATTTCCAGTGACGGGAATATCTTCCATAAGAGTTTCAGTTTCCCAACTCAATACATCAGGACGATTATGCACGAAGCGCTGATCTTCTGTGAGCCAGGTATACCACCGGGAACCTGGCCCATAGGTTGCTTCGATAGGCCGCGACCGATACGGCACGGGATGGGCAGGGTCGGATACATAGGAATCGAATGCCTCATCCTCAGCCGGGGCGTCGAATGAAAGTTTACCGTCTGATCTGAAGTACAGATTTTTTATGGTAGTTCGATTCGCAGGAGGCCACGCATCATACGCTTGCCATGAATTGGATCCTGTCTGAAAGGTGAGTGCCTCCGGGAATTTACCACCGGACATACCCTGCAAACTAAATGGAACAGATTCCGGTACTGGCTGATCATTTTTACCTTTCAGATAAAAAGCAAACCATTTCGCCTGAATTTCTTTGCGGAATTGTTCGGCAGTAGGCATGCCAAACTTGACATTGCCCAAATTTTCCTTCTTGCCATTGGCCCACCCGCCATGGTTCCATGGTCCAAGGACTATGAAATTTTGATTACGCGAATCTTTCTTTTCCAACACCTCGTACGCTTTGAGGGGCCCGTAAAAATCTTCCTGATCCCAATACCCCGCGACATGAAGGATCGGCACGCTGGGCGCATCTATGCGATAAGGTGTGGATTGTTTTTTCCAGAAATCATCATAATTCGGATGCTTTGCAAAATTGTTCCAACTCGGTATTTTGTTATGAAAATACTTCTCATTGACATTGGTCAGCGGGCCCAGCTTGAGATACCATTCATAGGTGTCGTATCGATCAAAAGCAAAATGTGCATCCTCTTTGGTGGCCTCCTCCATGTACGCATACTCAAAGCCATAACTTAAACGAAAGGCCCCGTTGTGATGGAAGTCATCACCAATCCACATGTCGGAGGGGGTTGCTTGCTCAGAGGCTGCCTTGAGTGCCGGATGAGGATCAATGGTACCCATCATCGTGGTCCAACCGTCATATGAAATTCCATACATGCCAACCTTGCCGTTATTGTTTGAAGTATTTCTTAAAAGCCACTCAATGGCATCGTACGCATCAGTGCTTTCATCTACCGATTTAGAGATCTTCCTGTCGCGTGTAAAACGCTGCATTTCAAATGTTCCTTCTGATTTGTAACGGCCACGGATATCCTGAAAAACAAAAATGTATCCTTCTCTTGCCATGTCAAGAGTATAGTCTTGCTTGTTGGGCGAAGGCGTGTCCGAGACACCGTACGGTGTTCGCAAGAAGAGAATGGGAAGGGGCGATTGTACTTTTTGCGGCGAATAGATTACCGTATTGAGTCGAATACCATCGCGCATGGGTATCAACGCTACCCGCTTCGTGTAGGTCAGGGTGTCGGGCAAGTTTTGTGCGCAGACAGTGAAATATAGAAATGACATTGAAAGAAGGACTGATCGTTTCATAGCAATGAAGTTTAGAAACCTAATCTACAGAAAATTAACCTTTCGTCAAGACCACCTTGGTTCCCAGCGCCATAAGCAATTTCAATTTCTCTAAAAACGCCTCCTGATGCCGAACTGTTATTTCTGCTTGCATTCGGATCACCTGCTGAGTGGTTCGGCTCACCATCAAAAGCCTGATGCGTATCCCCGCCTGGACCAACCACAAACACATACCCGTGATGAAGTGCATCAAAGTACTCTTTCCTGAGGCTCCTAAGGTGACCCTTTATCTCCTCGTCCATTGTCACCGGATAGGCAAAGCCATGAATTTACTTCCCTTTTCCTTGTATACTCCCTGAGAAGGGGCCTTGATTGTATAGTATGAAAAGGAAGCCATGCAACCGCACAGGTTTGGTGAGCGTCCAAAGAAAAAGATTAATGCCTGGGTGTGCAACCTTTGTTGCCCCTGACCAGTCTGTATCAATAAAATCGACCTTCTATGAAAAAATTATCGCTTTTCATTCTTTTGTGGGCGGCAACGGGAGTGACCTTGGCCCAAAATCGCGAAACGCGCAATGTCAACTCGTTCACAAAACTGTCTTTTCGTGTGCCTGGTAAGCTTTATCTGAAGCAGGGAAGCCCTCAGAAAGTGGAACTGGAAGGCCCGAACGACGTGCTGAAAGAAATTGAGACAAGAGTCGAGGGAGGCAAACTTGTCATTGGCAAGGAAGGAAGGTGGATGAACTGGGGTTGGGGTGATAAGGACCGAATCATAGCCTATGTGACTGTAACAAACATTGAAGGCATCAGTGTGAGCGGCTCTGGTGATCTTATTGGTCAGGGGAATATCACGTCAGCTAATCTGGACTTAAATGTGAGCGGCTCCGGTTCACTTCAAATTGAAGCATCGGCAAGCGGAAAAATAGGCGCAAACGTGTCCGGATCGGGTGACTTAACTCTTAAGGGTTCATGTTCAAATCTTGAGAGCGATGTCAGCGGTTCTGGGGGCGTCATGCTCACGATCGCCGTTCAGGAGCTGGCCGACTTCGGAATTTCGGGTTCTGGAAAAATAAAAGCAGAGGGTTCTGCCCGAGAAGTGAAAACACGCATCAGCGGCTCCGGAAAAATCCTTGCTGCCAATCTTGAAGCCGAGAAATGCAATATCCGCATCTCCGGCTCAGGCGATGTAGAGGTAAATGTAAAAAGTGATCTCGATGCTGTCATTAGCGGCAGCGGCAGCGTGACATACAAAGGTAACCCCAGCCACATCAACAGCCATTCCTCCGGCAGCGGGTCAGTACGAAAAATGTGATCATCTTCTCATATCAGTCAGACACAAAAGGCGAATAGTAAATTTTTCGCCTTTTTTAATTACCTCTCCATACCTGACGATTCTCATTGTTTCACATGGCGTAAGTCATTAACTTACTCCCAAAGGATTTATTATGAATCTGTCATTGGATGAAGAGTTTGCCTTAAGATTGTTAATCTCATTTTGCATCGGCACCGCGATAGGCTTTGAGCGCGAGTACAGAAGTAAAGCCGCTGGATTGCGCACCATGATTATGATCTGTCTTGGCTCAACCATTTTTACTGAATTATCGATGATCATCAGCCCCTCTTCGCCTGACCGCATTGCCTCCACCATTGTAACAGGCATAGGATTCCTGGGGGCAGGAGTAATTTTTAAAGATGGCCTTACAATCACAGGAATCACTACCGCCACCACCATATGGATTTCCGCAGCGCTCGGCATGGCCGTTGGCGCTGGCCAGTATTTTATGGCACTGTTTGGAATGATGGGCGTGCTAATTGTTTTGGGCGTGTTCGAAAAATTCCAACATATCGTCGATCGCATGCATCAAAGCAGGTCGTACAAAATGAAGTTTAATAAAAATAAGGTTGTCGTCGACCAGTTGGACGCGATGGCCAAAGAACTTAGATTAGGTTTTAAGAAAAAACGAGAGATGAAAGAGAATGACTGCATCATTATTACCTATGAGGTCTCCGGAAAAGAAACAAGACTTGATGAATTCAATCATCGCTTGCGATCAAACGAATATGTGATGGCGTATGAATATTGACCTTCATAAGCTAAAAGCAAAAATTGGAAAGTCGAGAGTACGACGATTGAAGGATCAATTCTTGACCAGCTTATGATTCAGGGCTCCCTCAACAATCAGATATTGTGCGCTGATGTACGTTAACATAATGATCGGTCCGCTGTAGTTAAATGCTACATAGAACTTATTTATAGCGAGGGCAGAGTCTGACACCATAAATATTACTGCCCCGCCAAACATCATCCAAAAGCTCAAAGTAGTAGTCCTTCCATACCGGAATAGAGCCGTCATCACCATCAACATCAGCACAGCAGCGTAGACCAGGACAGGAATTTTCAATGGTCCTAGTGTTGGAAAAAGCATGGCTATTAATCCGGTACCGGCAACAACGATAGGCAGAGAAAACCAGATTTTTTGTGTCGTCAGCAATTGATTTTTTGTTTCAGCCCACTGATGTTCACGATAGGAAACAATGTAAAGAACATGTCCTATCAGGAAGGCACCCAGTCCGGCAATAAAAAAGAGCTCCCCTTCAGTCTTAAAAAGCAACAGGACATCACCCGCCCAGCAGAAAAATAACGCCCGAACAAAACTGGAAGATCGCTGTGTAACACTTGTCAGGTAGTAACCAATGAGGGAGAGCATGATTAACGGCTTTGCTCCTTCATGGACAATTGACCAATCAAACATCAGTGCCAATAGATCGGCGATGCTCGTCAATACTAACAACAGCAGAAAACTTTGGGAGCGATTCATGCGATTACTTTTGCGCGTCGTGTCACTAAATATAGGAAAGCAATGGCACTCAGTATACTGCAGATGAGAAAAGTGATGAAAAACCTGGAGGTGTCATTGTTGTAAATCCATCCAGATATAAACGCTCCCGTGCCAATGCCAAACTCCATGAAAATATAGAGTGACGATACTCCCCTGCCCTTATGTTCAGGGTCACTGAGGTCAGTAGCCCATGCCAGCAACGTCGGCGAAGTAGCCCCTTGTGCCAGACCATAGAAGAATGCTCCGAAGATTAACATGGTTTTACTGTCGGAAAAACCAATCCAAAGCATGCCCAGGGCCATGAATGCGGTGGAGAACTTGAGAACCGTCGACCGGCCAAGAACATCAGAGGCCTTCCCTGCCAGGAGTCGAATTAACAATGAGGCAATGGTGAAATAGGTAAAGAGAAGTCCCTTATTCTGGATACCCAGGTAGGCGCCGAAATCAGGAATCAAGGTGAAAAGAGCGCCATACGCATAAGCACACAGTCCCATCACCAGGCATGGAGTGAGTACACGCGGTTCAAATAAGTCTTGTTTGCGCAACATAAGCAGCCGCCAGGAGACTGGGTGCTTCTCTTTTACCGTTTCTTTGATAGCAACGACAATCAGTGATGACAGGATCGCAAACGCTGAAGAACAAAAGAACATTGCTTGCAACGAAAACGAAGTTGACAGCCAGCCACCCAAAGCAGGACCTCCCGCCATACCCAAGGTACTTGCTGTGCCCAGTATTCCCATTGCCTCACCCCTCCGGTCAGCGGGGATAATATCCGATAGATACGCTGTCTGACCCGTGGGTGTAAAGCCGGTGGAAAACCCATGAACGAGGCGAAGAAACATAAAGCCAAACACTGTCGTGAGCCATGGATAGGTCATGCTGCACGCGAAACATACAAGAGATCCCGCGATGATCACAGGCTTCCGTCCAATCCGGTCAGCCAACTTACCGCTGAAGGGGCGAGAAATCATGGCCGTTAAAGTGAAGAGAGAAATGATGAGTCCTTTGTATTCAGCCCCACCCATCGTTGTGAGAAAGAACGGAAGCTCCGGAATGATCATATTGAAACTCGCGAAGAAAAGAAGCGAACTCGCGCAAAGGAGCCAGAATTGGGAAGAGTATGTCTTGGGGGAGCGAAGGGTATTCACAGAAGGGGTGCTGAGTTCTGGGCGGTGGGGGATTTTAACTTCGTTATTCAAAATTCATCATTCGATATTCATTATTCAAATTCTAGTTAGTGCTTGGTGGTGAATCATGAATATTGAATGTCGCAGGTTGAGCAACTACTTCTGCACAGCGTTCTCCTGCGCGCCCAGCAAAAAAGCTTTTATAAAGTCATCCAAATCTCCATCAAGCACGTTTTGTGCATCAGTTCTTTCAACACCCGTGCGGGCATCTTTTACAAGTTTATAAGGATGCAGTACGTAGTTTCTGATTTGAGAACCGAAGTCAATTTTCATTTTGCCGGCTTCCACTTTATCACGCGCTGCGTTCCGTTTATCCATTTCCAGCTGATAGAGCTTTGACTTCAGCATTTGCATGGCCTTCTCCCGATTAGCATGCTGAGAGCGTTCTACCTGGCATACGATTACAATTCCCGTGGGTTTGTGCGTGAGTTGTACTTTTGTCTCTACTTTATTCACGTTTTGTCCGCCAGCCCCTCCCGAACGTGAGGTTTGCATCTCAATATCAGCCGCATTGATTTCAATGTTTATTGTATTGTCTACTTCAGGATAGACAAAAACCGATGCGAAGGAGGTATGTCTGCGGGCGTTCGAATCAAATGGCGAAATCCGCACCAAACGATGTACGCCTGTTTCCGATTTTAGTTTTCCATAGGCAAAAGCTCCCTCAATTTCTATGGTCGCGGATTTAATCCCCGCCACATCTCCGGCCTGATAGTCCACTTCCCGGACGGTGTAGCCATTTTTTTCACCCCACATAATATACATGCGGTGTAGCATATCGGCCCAGTCCTGACTTTCAGTGCCACCCGCCCCCGGATTAATTTCAATCATTGCACTCAGCTGGTCTTCCTCCTTGCTAAGCATCTTCTTGAACTCCAACTCTTCAACGGACTTAGCAGATTTCTTGTACTCAAGGTTTAGCTCTTCCTCAGACGCATCACCGGCCGCATGAAATTCGTTTAGAACTTCCAGGTCATCGAGCCGTTTAGTGACGGCATCGTAGGCGTCCGTCCATATTTTCTTAGCGCGAATGTTTTTAAGAATAGCCTCTGCTTGCCTGGAATTGTTCCAGAAATCAGTTTGCTCTGTAATCCTTTCTTCGTCTTCGATTTCTACCCTCTTGCGATCGTAGTCAAAGATACCTCCTCAAGGCGGCCACACGGGCCTTCAAGTCTTTCAATTGTTCAGTCGTCATGATTAAAAAATAAGTTGCGCGAAGATAGTGAGCCAAAGCCAATAAATTATTAGCGCGTCCCAGATTACAATTTAGTGTGTATATAAAGATAAAAAGGTGACGTTTGGTCTATTGTTCGCATGATAACCCCAGGATTTACGCGACTGTAGCGTTGCCTGATAAAAATCATGGCGGCGCCAACACCTGCCAGGATCAGCGCATTCCTATGGCTTTGGTCAAAACCACCGTCTGTATATCCGAAGGCCTTATTAATCTGATCTATGGCCAGATAACCAAGTCCCCCCAGAAAGAATAATCCACCTACTCCGCTCTGGACATTAAAGCCACGTTGACCTTTAAGGTCTATTTTTTTTATAGATTGAAAAGGGATAGTGTCCAGTTTTTTTAAAGATTGAAAGGGGATTGAGTCCCGTGATAAAATTATAGAGAACTCCCGCAGTTTCAGTATAACACCCTCTTTCTGTTGATGGTTTTTCAAAATGCACCTGAAATAACTTCCTTCCTGGAAACGTGCAGACACGGTTCCCTTCTTCAATAGGATCAACTGCTTTTGACAGAAGGAACTGTGAAGAATAGCCATCAACAAAAACAGGATTACAAGAGTTGTCTTAGGCGTACTTCTTGATCGGACTGGAGTCATCCATAAAGAAAAGTCGTAATTCTTCACGATTTACTGTTCATATATAAAAGTAAAAAAATGCGGATGATATATCCGCATTCAATTAACTAAAGAAATCTTTGGTAAAAGCAGGGTCCTTCACATCATGCAGATCCAACCAAATGGGTCGGTCTTCAATCCATGCTTAATGGCTTCAAGCTCATTCAACACCCTATTGGAGAACTTGCGTGTTTCTACCGGGGGCAAATAATAGTTCTTGCCCTCGTAGCCAATTAATTCAATATGCGCGATGGTGGCAGCAGTACCTGCACCAAATGCCTCTTTTACCCGTCCACTTTCCAATCCGTCTACCAGCTCTTTCACGGCAATTTTTCTTTCCTCTACTTTCATTCCCCAATGGCGAGCAAGGGTCAACACGCTGTCACGGGTAATGCCACGAAGGATGGAATCTGTCAGCATGGGTGTCACCACGGTATCATCAAAAACAAACATCACATTCATGGTACCAGATTCTTCGATGTATTTGTGCTCCCGTCCATCGGTCCAGATAAGTTGATGGTAGCCTTGTTCCTGTGCAAGTTTTGCCGGATATAATGAACCCCCGTAGTTACCTCCTGCCTTTGCAAACCCGGTACCACCCTCACTGGCCCTGGTGTAATGTGTTTCAATTTTCACTTTCACTGGTGTTGAATAATAGGGACCAACGGGTGAGTTAATTATCATGAACGTAAAGTCCTGAGAGGGTCTTATGCCAATATATTCGTCTGCTGAGAACATGAATGGCCGGATGTACAAAGAACTGCCTGATGTCATTGGTATCCAATCACGATCCAATTCTATCAATGATCGGATGCCTTCCATGAAAATATCTTCAGGCAGGTACGGCATACACATACGGTCAGCGGAGATATTCATCCGTTTCCAATTGTCCAGAGGCCGGAAGATAAGAGCTTCGCCATTTTCATTCTTGAGTGCCTTCAGTCCTTCAAAAATTGATTGGCCATAATGGATCGCGGGAGTGGCAGGACTGACTAGCATATGGCCATAAGGCGCAACACGTAAGTTCCCCCAATCTCTATTGCGAAAGTCAGCCATGAACATATGGTCTGCATAGACCTTGCCGAATGGAATTTCATGAAAGTCAACTTCCTTTAGACGCGACCTGGGCGTTTTCTTGATGTCTATTTTCAGCGTTTCTACCATGGCATGAACGATTAGATCGGCAAGATAAAAGATATTTTAAAGCCCGGCTTAACGTGTGTTAGGAATTATTAGATAAGTGAAATTTTCAGGCCTTACATGCCAATTGGCGGTCTGAGCGATAGTTCCCGCCACTTGAATAAGGGGAATATACTGTCAACCCAGTAGAGTGATACCAAAGCGGTGAGAAGCACCCTTATAAAAAGCTGCCTGTCAGCCATTATCTTGCTCCCAAATAAGTCTCATGCGGATTGGAAAAATGATACACGCTATCGACTTGCATGCTTGCGGCGAGCCGGGACGTGTGATTGTGGGAGGTGTCCTGGATGTCCCGGGCAATACCATGTTTGAAAAAATGCAATACCTGGCGACGAAAGGCGATGGTTTGCGCAAGCTCATGCTCAACGAACCGCGTGGTTACCCTGCATCCAACTGCAACCTTATTCTTCCTCCCTCACATCCAGACGCAGTGGCGGGTTATGTGATTATGGAGCATGTGGAGTATCCGGGCATGTCAGGCACCAATACCATTTGCGTGGCAACCGCCTTGCTGGAAACGGGAATGGTGCCCATGCAGGAACCTGTTACGGAACTGACGCTGGAGGCACCGGCCGGCCTCATAAGGATCAAAGCCGAGTGTGCGAATGGGAAAGTGAAAAAAGTGACGTTCAGAAATGTTCCCTCCTTCGCCACCCACCTGGACACTAAAATTGAGGTGCCACACCTTGGCACCGTGACGGTTGATGTCGCCTACGGCGGAATGTTTTATGTGATTGCTGACGCGGCAGCCTTTGGATTGAAGCTGACACCTGACGAAGGAGGAGACATTGTGCGCATAGGCGAGATGATCAAGGCTGCCGCAAAAGAACAATTGCACGTAGCCCATCCCTTGCAACCCGGTTTTGAAGGGATCACTATTGCGCAATTGTCGGGACCACCGCTCAAGGCAGGTGCGCATCGGAGAAATGCCGTAATCGTCTCTACCGGCAAACTGGATTGGAACAAACCGGCTACGTGGACTGGCGCCATCGATCGATCACCGTGCGGCACGGGAACTTGCGCGAAGATGGCCACGCTGTACGCCAAAGGAAAACTCAAACTGAACGAAGATTTCAATCACGAAGGAATTCTCGGTACGACATTCACGGGAAGGTTAGTCGAGACAACCCAGGTGGGTCCGTACAAAGCGGTGGTACCCACCATTACCGGTTCGGCCTGGATTACTGGGTTTGCCCAGTATGTTGTGGATGCTGAGGATCCATTTCCTGAAGGGTATACGGTGGGAGACATTTGGTAACAATCATTTCGGGGCTTTGAAGGCTACTTACTTCCATATTGCAATTAAACTGCTCTTTTGAGTATCTTTCGATTACCAAACCAAAACCAACATCATGAAGAAAGTAATCTTTTGTGTAATTCTATCCGTCGCCCTGGCGGCGTGCACACAAGCGCCAAAAACTGATGAAACCGCTTCCAAGCGAGCGTCCGCTCTAGCCCTCTATCAACAGAACATGACCGCGCTGAAGACCGGTCTCCAGGCCTTTCAGAATGAGCAAATTGACATATGGGCCCAGGGTATCGCTGACAATTGTGTGTGGAATTCTGGTATGTATGGTTCCTCACCCGGCACCAAGGCGGACTGGAGCAACGTGTTGTCAAGTTATGCCACTGACTGGGATAGCATTCGATTGAACAATGCCGTCTATTTGCCAGGACTGGATAGTGCCAGTTTTGAACCGGATGGAAGCGTGAGGTACTACGGTCAATGGACCGGCGTACACAAATCCGGATTACATACCTCCATTAGTTTCTACGGCACCTATGAATTTGATACAACCAATAAGATAGTCAACGCCACGGATTTCTTCGATATAGGAGGGATGATGAACGCGGTGATGGCGAAAAGCAAGCAGAAGTAAGTTACTACCTGTTCGGAACCAGCGACTTCTTTGGCCTCAGGTTCTAGCGGTTCCTGATAGCTATCGGGAACCGCTAAGACTGGCAGGCAGGCGCTAAAACTTCTTTGGTAATAACTTTCGGGTTGCCTCGTAAAAATTCAGAAAGAATATCTGTGTCCAATAGAGATGGTTTCATAGATCAATATTGCGGTCGAAAAGGTTTGCTCTTACTTTCTTTGTCTGGTTAAGAAAGTCCGAGTAGTCCTTGTTACTCATGTCACTAAACGCTCCACCAAAAGAGATAATTTTCTTCCTCAAACTCTCTGTTTGTTTGGTCTTAGGTGTCAGCGAATGGACAAATTGATAAAGTTCCTCAAGTCTATTAACCGGAACGTCTTTCAATTCTTTTAATATGGTATTTATCGTTAACATTTTCGTACGGAATTTTGTCAAAGGTAATGAAAAATATGTCTCAGATTTCGTGTAAAATTTTGGTCGGTTGGCCGAATCTGTTGCTTGCCGCTAAAGTTTGGGTTTGTGCAGTGGCGGGCATAGGAGGCCTTAGCAAAGGAGCGAAGCGAAATGCTAAGGCCGATCAGTTGCGACCTGTCCCACGACACAATTTAAATAAAGAAACCGAAAGTAATGAGGACACCGAACCCCGTCATTGCACAAACCTTTTGTTGAACCGACACCTTCGGTGAGGGATGCGTCACAGTTAAACCTGCAGATGAAGCCAAGGACATTAAACCACTTCAGGTGGGTCAGATCATTTTCGG
>JAYWDR010000075.1:0-18729 GCA_043779735.1 Cyclobacteriaceae bacterium
TCCTGAATTACATCATTGGTTACTTCAAGGGTCTTTAGCTTTTTCACGTTTTCAATTTCCAGGTAACAGATCATGGCCAGATCCTCGATCTCGTGAGCGAGGTAATTGATCTTTGCTGGTTTCCCATCAATCTTTACCATGAAATGTCTCTTTAAATAGTCGCCAACCATTTGATCGGTCGTCAACCCGTTTTTTGGCTCAATCAAGTCGAGTGATTCTTGCTTTAATTGCGTTTGTATTGATCGCTCCAGGTCGTCAATAAAGATGCGCGAAACAATCTGAAGGGATTTACTTTTCTCATTATAATTTACTTCCGTCACCGACACATGCACTGGGTGCAGAAACCACATCAAAAAGAATTGCAGTATCATCATAACTCAAAAGTAAACAGGAACGGCCTCACCCCCAACCCGCTCTCCCTGGGAGGGGCCACTCTTCGCTGGAAAGAGTGGTCAGCGGTGAGGGAATTTCTAGTATTATTGCGCTTCCTATTTATTAAAGACTAAATGTCTGAATTCCAGCTTTATTTCGTTCTTGGCAAAGACCACATCCTTGACTACGCCAACGGCTACGATCACATCCTGTTCGTGGTAGCTCTCTGCGCAGTATATGTCGTACGCGACTGGAAACAACTGCTCATCCTTGTTACTGCATTTACCATAGGCCACTCGGTCACCCTGGCGCTAGCCACCCTGAATATCATTTCTGTAAAAGTGTCACTCATCGAGTTTCTTATACCGCTCACCATATTTGTTACGGCTATTTCTAACCTATTTCGGAAGAAAGCTGGCCTCACCCAAAGTCGGTTACAGCTGAACTATTTCTTTGCCGTCTTCTTTGGACTCATCCACGGTCTTGGGTTCTCCTCCTATCTGAGAGCGCTTTTGGGGAAAAGTCATGAAATCATTACACAACTATTCGCCTTTAACATAGGTTTGGAATTTGGTCAAATAATAATCGTAGGGATTTTTCTTGCGGTTAGTTTTATTGCCGTTGATTTGCTGGGCGTAGCTCGTAGAGATTGGAAAATGGTGCTTTCTTCCGCTATCGCGGGGATGTCGCTGATCCTCATGAAAGACCGGCTGCTGGACCTATACTTGTATTTTAAATTGTAAATAAATTTTTATCCATGAAGAATGTATTACTGCTAATGGTCTTTACCTCAAGTTCCCTGTTGTTTGGACAGGAAATGAAACCGGAACCACCAAAATGGAAGGGTAAGTTCGAGCAACTAGACCAGTTGCTGCCCACACCCAACGAATACCGCACCGGCTCCGGCGCCCCAGGACCCAAGTACTGGCAGCAACGCGCCGACTACATCATCAATGCGGAACTTAATGATGACAACCAGAGCATCACGGGTTCGGAGACCATTCAATATTTCAATAATTCACCTGATGCCTTGAAATACCTATGGCTCCAACTGGATCAAAACATTAATAGCAAGGACAACAACACGGCGAAGACGCTCTCTACAACTGTTAAGGATTCTGTCAGCACAAAGAGCATCGCTAGTAGCCTCGCGCTCTATGACTTTGACGGCGGTTTTAAAATAAAGAGTGTGAAAGATTTGAATGGCAAAAGTATTCCATTCACTATCAGCAAGACGATGATGCGCGTGGATTTACTTCAAACGTTGCCTGCCGGACAAAAAATTTCCTTTTCCATTGAGTGGTCGTTTAATATTAACGATCGCATGCATGGCGTTACGCGCAATGATTCGCGCAGTGGTCTGGAATATTTCCCTGAAGACGGAAATTATTCCTACATCATAGGGCAATGGTTTCCCCGTATGTGTGTGTACGATGACGTGGTCGGCTGGCAAAACAAACAGTTCATGGGTCAGGGCGAGTTCACTCTTGCATTTGGTAATTACGAAGTGAATCTCACGGTCCCTTCCGACCACATAGTGGCCGCCACCGGCATAGTGCAAAATCCGAAAGAAGTGCTGACAGAGGAACAGCAAGTACGTTTTGAAAAAGCCAAGATCTCCTTTGATAAGCCCATCATCATCGCGACCCAGGCTGAAGCCATCGTACGCGAGAAGACAAAAGCGAAAGATAAAAAGACATGGAAGTTTAAGGCTGACAACGTGCGGGATTTTGCTTTTGCCACTTCACGAAAATTTATCTGGGATGCGCAGGCCGTGAAAATCGGTGATAAGACACCTCTTGCCATGTCATACTACCCAAAAGAAGGCAACCCACTCTGGGAAAAGGAATCAACAAAAGCGGTGAAAGCAGCCATCACTACCTACTCCAAGTACACGGTTGACTATCCTTATCCTCATGCAACCTCCGTGCATCATGCATCGATAGGAATGGAATACCCGATGATATGTTTTAATGGCGCGAGGCCCAACAAAGATGGCACCTATTCTGACCGAACCAAGTGGGGTCTTGTGGGGGTAGTGATCCATGAAGTAGGTCATAACTTCTTCCCTATGATCATCAACAGTGACGAGCGCCAGTGGACCTGGATGGACGAAGGAGTGAATACTTTTGTACAGTACCGAACACAGGTTGAAAATTATCCCGACATGCCGCAACGACGAGGCCCGGCGTCCGAGATCGTGCCATATATGAAAGGTGATAACAGCCTTCAGCGGCCGCTGATGACGAACTCCGAACAAGTGTTGCAGTTCGGTGCCGAACAATATGCGAAATGTGCCACCGGCCTTAACATGTTACGCGAGACCGTGATGGGGCCGGAGCTTTTTGACAAGTCCTTTAAAGAATACGCCCAACGCTGGGCCTTCAAACATCCCAAACCATCGGATTTCTTCCGCACGATGGAAGACGCATCGGCCGTAGACCTCGATTGGTTTTGGAGGGGCTGGTTTTATTCAACCGATGTGTGCGACCAGTCCATCGACAAAGTGAAATGGTACCAGGTACGCAAAGGCCAAAGCACTTTGGAAAATAAGGTCAAAGAGGTGAAGAAGGGAGACCTTACTGCTGAGGGAGGTGAGAAGAAAGAGGATGACTTCAGCGGGGGACCGCAGCCATTCTCTGTGATTCCTACCGATGCCCGCCTGTACGGCGATTTTCAGAGTCGCGTAGATGACAAGGCCCTCATCTCTAAAATGGAGAACAAAAACTTTTATGAAGTGACCTTATCCAACAAAGGGGAGCTGGTGATGCCGGTAGTGATTGAGTGGACCTATAAGGATGGCGCCAAGGAAATCGAACGTATCCCTGCGGAGATCTGGCGCAACAACGAACAGAAAGTGACCAAGGTGTTTATGAAAGATAAGGAGGTGACGAACATTGTTCTAGATCCAAAGAAAGAAACATCGGACATCAATGAGTCGGACAATGTGTTCCCCAAAGTAGCGGTTGCCAATAAGTTTGAAGAGCTGAAAAAGAAAACCAATTAATAGTCAAGGTTTTTAGAGATGCCCATAAGTTAAAGTCACTTCTTAAGTCGATCAACCATGATAAAGATTACAGCAATATTCCTTACCCAGATCATTGCCCTTTCCGTTGCTGCACAGCAGCTGCCTAAGTGGCAGGGAAAATTTGAACAGCTCGATCAAATGCTTCCCACCCCTAATAGTTATCGAAGCAGTTCGGGCGCACCGGGTGCCGATTACTGGCAACAACGGGCAGATTATGTCATCAATGTTGAACTAAATGATGAAAATCAGTCGATCACCGGCACGGAAACTATCACCTACTACAACAATGCACCTGAAGATCTGAAGTATCTCTGGCTACAACTCGACCAGAACATTCACTCCGAAGGCAATCTTACCAGCACCACGTCAGGCGGTTCCATTCGTGACTCCGTCCCCGCTATGAGGATGGGGATTACTCACAACGCTTTTGATTTCAAAGGCGGCTATGCTATTAAGTCAGTGAAAGATGCGGGAGACAAAAATCTTCCCTTCCTCATTAACTACACCATGATGCGGGTGGATCTTCCTCAACCGCTCAAGAAAGGAGAAAAATTCATCTTCAAAATTGACTGGTCATACAACATCAATGATCTCATGAAGACCGGCGGCAGTGCCGATCGTAGTGGCATGGAGTACTTCCCCGAAGACGGGAACTACATCTATTTTATTGCGCAGTGGTTTCCACGAATGTGCGTCTTTGACGATTACGAAGGCTGGCAGAACAAACAATTTCTGGGCAGTGGTGAGTTTGCACTTACTTTTGGAAACTATCGCGTAAAAATTACTGTCCCCGCCGATCACGTAGTGGGTGCCTCGGGATGGTTGCAAAATCCAAAGGACGTACTGTCCAGAGAACAACAGGAGCGCTTCGAAAAGGCCCGCAAAACATTTGATCAGCCTGTATTCATTGTTAATGAGGATGAGGCAAAGAAGAAAGAAAAAGAGCGCTCAAAGAAAAAGAGCACTTGGGAGTTTTATGCCGAGAACGTGCGTGACTTTGCCTTTTCTTCCTCAAGAAAATATATCTGGGATGCCATGGCCGTAAAAAATGGCAACAGCACACCGCTCGCCCAGTCGCTTTATCCGAAAGAAGGTTTTGTCCTTTGGTCAAAGGAGTCTACGAAGGCCATAAAGAATACCCTTGATGTATACTCAGCACGTACCATCGACTACCCATACCCTACAGCCTATTCTTGCAACTGGGTGGGTGGCGGTATGGAGTACCCCATGATATGCTTCAATGGAGGTCGCCCGGCAAAAGATGGAACCATCTCTCCGCGGACCTTAAGAGGCACGATCACTGTGATTGTCCACGAAGTGGGCCACAACTATTTCCCAATGATCATCAACTCCGACGAGCGTCAGTCCACCTGGATGGACGAAGGATTGAATTCATTCCTGGAAAAGGAGACCATCCGAGAACGGTATCCTACCCTCGACCATTCAGGCAATACCCCGAAAGGAATCGTTCCCTTTATGAAAGGCGATAAGAATATGATGCGCCCCGTCATGGCCATGTCAGACAACCAGGGAAGATCCTTCGGTCCGAATGGATACAGCAAGCCCGCCGCAGCGCTGACCATTCTCCGCGAAACCGTGATGGGTCCTGAACTATTTGATAAAGCATTTAAAGAATACTCACAGCGCTGGGCGTTTAAACATCCCAAGCCCTCCGATTTCTTCCGCACGCTGGAGGATGCTTCGGCAGTTGACCTTGACTGGTTTTGGAGAGGTTGGTTTTACACCACTGATAATGTCGACCTTACTGTCGACGATGTAAAGTGGTACAAAGTAAAATCAACACATATTGATCCAGAGAAGAAAAATGTAAAAGCGAAGCAGGGCGACCTGGCGGCCAATGCCACCCAAGACAAGGCTGTTGATTTCGGCGGCGGTCCCCAGGAATTTACTGTAATCAACACCCCGGATCAGGATTATCGCGATTTCCGTAGCCGGATCGATGACAATGCAGTCCGCCAAAAGCTGGAAGGAAAAAATATTTATGAAGTGACATTAAAAAACAGCGGAGGCCTGGTGAGTCCGGTTATCATCGAGTGGACTTTCAAAGACGGCTCAAAGGAAATAGAACGTATTCCTGCTGAGATCTGGAGAAACAATGAAAGCGAAGTGAAAAAAGTTTTTGTGAAGGAGAAGGAAGTGGTAAATATTATCGTTGACCCTAACCTGGAGACGGCCGACGTCAATGTTAATGACAATGTCTTTCCCAAGAAACCTGCTGTGAACAAATTCGATCAGATTAAAAAGGGAAATAATTGAGAATATTCAGCACAAAGAAGCAAGTAGTGGAGAATTGAAAAGTTGATGAGTCTTTATTTACATCTTCTCAATTCTTCTCTACGTAATTCTAGTAATCTTACTTCTCCAAATGATGCTTGTGCAGAAACCTGTGCACCATCGGTGTAAGGAATACTGCTACCGTGCCCAGAAATGCCACTCCGCTGAAAATCGCATAGAGAGAAGCGAACCATTTCGCTGCATCGTTCTTCATCGGGTCGACCGGACCCATGCCTGTAAGAATCATGGAAGCGTTTAATAATGCATCAAGCCAGGGAAGTTCATTGATGTAATGATAACCGATCACTCCTATACCCAACGAAAAGCCAATCAATACAATGACAAAGCCCGTGTACCGAATGACCCTGACGATGAACAAATGAAGTGGAAGGATGGGTTTCGAGCGGTGTTCAAACATTATGCAAAAAGTTTACCTACCTTATTTAGATCCACATTGCCACCTGAAAAAATGATTCCCACTTTCTTATTTGCAAATTTCCTTTTCTCTTTCAACACCGCAGCAAGCGGCACTGCGCAGGATGACTCAATAATTATTTTCATACGCTCCCAAACAATTCGCATGGCAGCCACAATTTCTTCGTCAGAGACGGTAATTATTTCTTTCACATTGTCACGGATGATCGGGAAAGTCTTCTCCCCAAGCGACGTAAGCAGGCCGTCGGCAATGCTGGAGGGTGGAGAAGCAGGTTCGATCTTTCCGCTTTTCATAGAGCGGTAGGCATCGTTTGCCAGTTCCGGTTCACCTGCAATCACTACAGTAGCAGGAGAAAAATATTTTGCTGCCAATGCGGTGCCACTCAACAGGCCTCCACCGCCTACAGGGGTGATAATTAATTCCAGGCCTGGCACCTCTTCAAACAACTCTTTTGCACAAGTGGCCTGTCCTTCAATCACATCGTAGTTATTGAATGGATGTATTTCCGTTGCACCAGTCTTCTTAATAACTTCCGCCAGGGTTGATTCGCGCGCCTCAAGCGTCGGTTCGCATTCAAAAATTTCTCCGCCGTAGCCTCGAACACCTCGCTTCTTAATTTCAGGCGCTGTGCGCGGCATCACGATGTACGATTTAACACCCAGGATTCTTGCCGCCCGCGCCAGCGCCTGAGCGTGATTGCCAGAGGAGTGTGTTGCAATGCCCTTCACGAGCTGCCCTGCTGAAAGTTTTAGCGCCGCATTCATGGCACCCCGCGACTTGAAGGCTCCCACTTTCTGAAAGTTTTCGCATTTGAAAAATAAATGACAGCCTGCCATTTCATCAATCGACGCGCTCGTCATCACGGGTGTCCGATGGATGTATGCCTTGATGCGCTCATGCGCCTCGAAAATCGATTCTTTTGATGGAATACTATTCATTTTTTCTTAAACTAAAATCCTCTGACCCATGTTATTTTCTCTTTTACCGGGTTTCGCTTTACCTCCCCCGGCCACACCTTGGGCACACCCACATGCATGAATCCTAGGAGCTTATCGTCAGGCCCCAGACCGAAAAGGGCCTTTGCCTGTTCAAAGTACGTGATTCCTCCGGTACTGAGGTAGCAACCAATTCCATAGGCCGTGGCTGTCAAATACATATTTTCAACGGCACAGAAAACAGCACCTACTTCTTCTATTTCCGGAAGTCTCTTCTTTTCATCGCGCTTCATGCCCACCACAATAATATGAGACGACTGCATGGGCTTAGTCAACAATGATTGATAGCGTTCTTCACGGTAGGTGCCGCTTGCCGCAGTCACCTCCTTGTAGCACGATGCTTGTTGTGCCGCAAGCTTCTTCATGCCATCGCCGGTATATACCACAAACCGCCAGGGCTCGGTCAACTTATGATTGGGCGCCCAGTGCGCATTTTCCAGCATCTGGAGTATGATAGCGTCATCCACGGACTCGCCAGTATATTCTTTGGGAAATACCGACCGCCTGGTCCGCATCAATTGGTTGATTTCTTCTGGGTTGAATTCCATCCTTTTCCTTTCTTTTAGGCTAAGGTAAGTTTTATACCTTTTGCTTTCCAAAAGTCCTATTCTACTCCCTATGGTGATTATCCTTCCCTCTATTCTGCTTTTTTTTGCCATGTCTATGGCTCTGGATAAACCAATCTGGAATTCCATACGGTAATAAACCTGCCATGCAACCTCAAGAGGGTATTCATATCACCTGTATACTCTAAATCGTGTGGCTGATAATTATTCCAAAAAATTATTTCCACCTTCGCACCCACTAAAGACTTAACCATTTATGCTCCTCGCCTTCGACGTCGGCAATAGCGACATTACCATGGGTTTATGGAACGGAATTGCCTGGCACGTCTGGCGTATTCCATCGCGAACCGACCAACCCGAACTATTCTACGGAATTAAGGTCCGCGACTATTTTCTTGAAGCGGCCATACCAATAGAACGTGTGGACATCATTGTGGTGAGCAGCGTGGTACCAGGGCTAACGGACAAGATAAGGGATGTAGTGCGCTCACTTTTTAAGCGTGACCCTATCGTTCTCGGTCCGGGACTGTACGATAAGCTGCCCATCGAAGTACTGAATCCTTATGAAATTGGCTCTGATCTCGTGGCTAACGCCATTGCCGCCTATTTTAAGTTCAAGCGTACCTGCATTGTCGTAGACTTTGGCACTGCTCTTACTTTTACGACCATCTCCGGAGAGGGGAAAATACTAGGTGTCTCCATTGTCCCGGGATTGCGCACAGCAGTCCGGGCGCTCTCACAAAACACGGCCAAGCTTTTTGATGTGCCTCTCGAGATGCCTACTTCTGCGTTAGGCATCAACACGGTTACGGCAATTCAATCAGGCATTGTCATTGGATATGAAGGTCTTGTGAAAAATATGGTGCATGCAATCCGCCAGGAACTAAAAGAAGAGTGTCCGGCTCTTGCCACAGGGGGCCTCTCATTTGTTATCACATCACTACGCGGATTTTTTCAGATTGTAGATCCCCAATTGACACTCGATGGTCTGAGGATTATAGGAGAACTTACGAGCGAAAAGAAAAGCTAATGTCTTTTACTTCATGTTCCAACACATGGTGAGTAAGCTGGTCTAGAAAATTTCTTTTGGATGCATCACAAGTTCCCAATTATCTATTGTAACTTCGTTGACATAAGCAATATGAAAACTCTTGCATTGCTATTGGTGTGGTCCTTGCTCTTGTACTCCTGCAAGGAAGTCTCCTTTCGCGAACCACAGCCAGCCGGAGTACCTGCCCTGAAAGACATACCCGCTTCGTTGCACGGGCGGTATATTGGTATGGATGACAAAGGAAGCGACACTGACACACTTATCATTGAGTCTTGGGGCTATCACATCAAAGACACAAAAGACAATGATTGGTTGGGCCGCGGTGTCATCAGCGATTCACTGGTACTAAAATTCTACCAAAACTATTATTTCGTGAACTTCCGCTCTGGCGACCAATGGGTATTGCGGGTAGTCAAGCAAAAGTCATCAGGCGACCTGGATTTTTTATCAATCAACGTGGGAGACGATGCTAAGCGAAAAGATATTCTCCGAAAAATGGGTAAGAAATTTCCCGTCAAAGAAATACAGCGAAAGGATGAAACCTTTTACCAGATAACTCCTACCAAAGAACAATTGATCCAATTAATTAAAGAAGGGTTTTTCTCCGGCAGTGAATTGTCCAAGGTGAAATAAAAAGTAAATTCAAAAGTTCGGCATGACAGTGCCTCTACTCATTCTCAGATTCTGGCTTCTTTACTGGTTATTTTTTTTCTTCAACAGATTCTGTAATTTATTCTGCAACAAATTGTTCAGTGGATCTGCAGGCTTTGCGGCCGCGCTGTCCTTCATCGCTTTCTTGGTTGTGTCAGGTTTGGTGCCCCCCAGGATATTTTTTAGAACGTCCTCCGGTTTGGCACCCTGCAATAATTGTTGAACAGCCTCCTGGCCTTTTTGTTCCGCCGCTTTTGTCACTGCCTGCTTTACCTGCTCTTTTTGTTCTGAAGCAATCAGTTTGGTCTTTGGATCCTTGAAGGTGCCTCCCAATCCAATGGTAACAGGAATCTTGTCAGTGGGGTTGGTCGTACCTGCATACTGGTTCATCAACCCCTGAAGCTGGGCTCCCATCTGCCCGGCCGGCACCAGCATCTTCAAAGAGTAATCAATACTCTGGTCCAATCCAGTACTGCCGCTGATTGTAGTGGTATAGTTCCCAAACTTCACATCAAATGGTTTCACGCTGAGACGTCCATTGCTTATGCTGGCAGACATCAGCACGTCTTTAAGGGTTACCTGGTCACCATTGTCCAGTTTGGTCAAAGATGAAATACCCGCCACTAACTTCGACTGCGTAAGCGCAGCCTCTGCAATTTTGATTAGTCCTGCTCCATTTACTGTTGCCATGTCTGGCATCATATTCTTGTTGAGTTCTCCATTGATTTTGAAATCGGTGGAGAAATTACCGCTCACCAATCCAGCGACCGGCGCATACGTCTTCACCATGGAGAACGAATGGGCCGCCTGCTGGATGGACATCCCCTGGATTTTCAAGTCAAAATCATATTTCGGGTGCTTGGCGTCCTTCGGATTGTAGGTGCCATTCATCGCAAATGCTCCGCCCAGCAAGTTGAACTTCAAGCCACTCAGATTGGCCATACCATCTTTCAATATCACGTCACCGCTGGCGTTGCTGATCGTGTAGTCCATCATCTTAACCGTTGCCAGTGTCGACTTCAATGTGAAATCAATGTTTTGTGGGATGGGGATTACACCAAAGGAGGTAGTGTCAGTTGTAGTAGCGGGGGAGCCATGGTCAGTCATGAATTCATTCAGGTCCAGGAGGTTGGAATTGAACTTCACCATACCGCTGAGGATTTCGTTGTTCAATACATAACTAATATAATTGGTAATGATACCGCTGACATCGAAATCACTTTTCCCAATCGTACCGCTCATATTACTAAGTTCAATCTTTTTAGGATCGAATGAAGCACTTGCCTGCGAAATGGTGACTGCAGGAAGCTCCTTCGCCAGATACTTGAAACCGATCAATGAAACGCTGCCACTGGTGGGAAGCTTATCATATCGTTTTGCAGTCACATCCGACATTCTCCCTTTGGTCTCAAGGTTGGCCTTCACTTTCCCCGCCAGGGTCATTCCCTCCAAAGGAAATATCTTCGTCATTTTTTCCAGATCGACACTGCCTTTTGCTTTTAGGTTCCAGGTGTAATCATCCAAATTCTGAAAAAGCAAGTTCGCTGTGAGTCTTTCACCATCAAGCATAATAGAAAAATCGTTTACAGCAATCACAGTCTCGGCCATTTTTCCTGACGTATTTTTCACAGTCGCATTCATCTTCAACTCCTCCAGAGGTAGCGGAAATTTCGAAGACTTGACATAACCATCCGCCAACGACATGGATGCATCTATTGTCGGGATGATTTTTTTCAGACTGTCGTAGATGCCCTTAGCAGATACATTTACTGAATATATCCCTTTCATTTCAAGACCGTCCATAGGTACTATTTTACTGAGTTCTGTCAGGTTAAGTGTGGCTTTCAGGTTACCATCCATGCGGAAATCTTTGAGGTTTTCAATACGAACGCGTGCGTCCACAGGATTAGTGCCAAAATCCAGGTGCAGGTTTTTGAGGTCTACCATTGTACTTATTATCAAACCATCTTTATTGTCTACCACCAGGTCCATATTGATGTTGGTGACCTGAGTGGGTAAACCAGGATATTTGAACATCGCGTCCTTTACTTTCAGCTCAACATTGAATGCTGGCATCTGCTTGTCGCTGTACGTGCCTTTTATAGCTCCAGCGAACGAAAGATCACCCTTCGTTTCAAGGTTTTTGAAGTTACTGGTATACATACCTGGTATAAGTGAGAGCAAACTCTTGAAAGTATTCTCCGGGCTCTTGAAAGTAATTTCCATGGCATAATTGTCCGGATTCATCTTGAACCAACCATCGAAGCTCATCACAAAGTCATTGACCTTGGCTGTATTCTCTTTAAAGGTATACTTGGAAAAGTTTTCACTAATTGAAATGACGGCATCGACTTCAACTTTTTTACTTGTGAGGAACTGCATGTCTCCCATAGACGTATTCACGGTATCGCACGCGGTGTGGGTCTTAAGATCAAAAACATCCTGTGTGAAATCTCCGCTACCTGTGTGATTTAACCCTCTCAAGGACAAAAAGTACGGTATTGATTTATCCTTGTACTCCAGAAAACCACCAATCACTTCCCAGTGATCAATTCCAAATGAAAATTTACTCGGTTCTCCTGCGATTGTTACTGTGTCACTGGATGGGAAAGATATATCATAATTGGCTCTTCCGTCAGCAAGAACCTTTACGTTAATCTGTGGTTTTACAAGGGTGATGCCCTTCAACCTAAGTTGGTCGCCAAATAAAATATCTGCCAGATTAATTTCGACGTCCAATCGTTCTACCACGAACAAATGTTCACCCTCGAACGGTGCCCGGTTAAATACACCCAAGTCCTTGATCTCTGCGGTAACATTTGGGAAGTTCCTGAAAAAAGTAAGACTGAAGTTATTGACATCAAACAAGACGTCGGCATTCACATTTTTGGCAATGGCCTTATCAATCGTAGCCTTAATATCATCCTTGAAAATAATGGGAAGTACCATTGCGGCTGCCACCAGCAATACCAAAAATATGCCCAGCCCAACCAGTGTCCTTTTCACGATTTTCATACTCGGAAGAATTTAAGAATGCAAAATTACAAACCGTATACAACAAACGCGCAGGAAATTGTCTTAGTCTTGGGCGGGCCGTTTAAAACCACTTCAACAGCACATCGATGATCTTTTTCATCTTTGCCGTGTACGGAGGATGGAGCAAATAAGGTGCTGCCCATCCGTTTTTCTGACGGAGAATGGGCTTTTCATTTGAAAAAGCAAGGAACCCGTAATAGCCATGAGACTTACCAATACCACTGTTGTTCACACCGCCAAAGGGTAGATTAGGATGGGTAAATTGAAGAATACATTCATTGATGCAAACACCCCCTGCTGACGTGTTCTGAAGAATGTATTCCCGAAAATCCTTCCTCTTGCTGAAAATATACAGCGCGAGCGGCTTGGGTCTGCTGTTTACCTGCTGAATAACCTCTTCCTTGTTCCGGAAAGTCAATACCGGCAACACCGGCCCGAATATCTCTTCGTCCAAAATTTTAGCGCCCACTGGAACCTTCGTCAGGATAACCGGTGAAATAAAGTTAGACTTTTCGTTTGCGGCGCCCACCATTTCCAGTGTAGCTCCCCGTGCGATCGCATCGTTTATTAAATCATTAACCCGGTGAAAATGCTTTTCATTGACAATGCGGGCATAATGCGGTGAACTTTCATCGATACTTTTGCCTTCGCCAAACAGCAGCTGGATTTGCTTCTTAAGCAGATCAATAAATTTTTGTTGTACCGACTCATCGATCAACACATAATCAGGAGCAATACAAGTTTGGCCACTGTTGAAAAACTTCCCAAAAGCAATACGCTTAGCCGCGTCCTTGAGATTTGCGGAAGCATCAACGATGGTTGGTGACTTCCCGCCCAGTTCAAGGGTAATCGACGCCAGGTGAGCAGAGGCTGCTTTCATCACCACTTTTCCCACGCCAGGACTTCCCGTAAAGAAGATGTGATCAAAGGGCAATTCGAGGAGCCTCTGTGAAACATCTGCCCCTCCCTCCACAACGGTTACGATATCAGTCTCAAAAATTTCTGAACACATCTCTGCTATCAACTTCGAGGTGTGGGGGGTCATCTCTGATGGCTTAATAAAAGTTGTATTTCCAGCCGCCAGGCACGATACCAGTGGGCCTACACACAAATTGAATGGAAAGTTCCAGGGAGCAATAATCAGGCAAACTCCTTTCGGTTCGTATCTCACTTCAGACCGGGTACCCAGGTATGAAAGCGTAGCATCAATTTTTTTTGGTCGGGCCCATTCTGGCAGATGCTTCATGGTGTGCCTGAGTTCTGTGAGTACGGGATAAATCTCAGTGGTGTCAACCTCAAGCAGCGGCTTATGAAAATCACTGTGAACGGCCAGCTTGATTCTTTCCCGGTTGGAATGCAGCCATGCTTCCAGTTTTTTCAATCTGTCAATTCTACTTTTCAATGGCTCGACCCGCAGCCGGAATGACCTTGCCTTCTGCTTTTCAAAGACTTGGGTCAACCCCGCTTGTGAAGTCTTGGCTGTTGGAAACTCCTTGGTGATAGACATGGGTATTGAATCATCTCACGAATTTCAGGTTTGCTCAAATTAATTTTCAAGAATTCTCGCCTCAACCCTTCTGTTCAGTTTATGTGCTTCTTCGGTATTCTCCATGCTCATTGGTTGTGAGCCGCCGAAGGCTTTGGTCTTAACCTTATGCTTTGCCACGCCCTTCGATAAAAGGTAATCACGTACTGCATCTACACGTTGCTGTGACAACTTGAGATTCAGTTTTGCATCTCCCCGTGTGTCTGTGTGGCCTTCAAGCTGGATGACCATGTTGGGATTTGAATGAAGCATTTGTGCTACCGTATTCAATTCAGGATATGATTCCGGGCTGATGATAGAGGAGCGCTGTTGAAATATGAGGGCATCAAGGCGCATGACTTTTCCTACTGTGTGGGTCGTTGCAGCTATCAATGCGGGGGCGGGCAATCCCAGGGCGATGTCCTGAACAACCCTGCGCTCGGTATTGGCGGTAGCTGGATCAAGCATATACTTGGCTGGCGAAAAGCCCGGTGCCTCTACAATGATGGAGTATTTATCGTTGTCATATAGCGGAAAAGAAAAACTATTTCCACTCAATGAGCCCGCTTTGTTTCCATAAGGCAAACTCTCATACGAGATCTTGGCGGCAATAGGCTCCTTGGTATCGTGATTATAGATCTTCCCCACGGCATAGACCAAGGTATCCTTCTGTTGAGCGCTCGCAGCAAGCGAGAGTATCGCACCCACAAACATGAGCAAGTTAATTTTCCTCATTGCATCTTAAAGTTTAATGATCTTAAACTCCACTCTTCTATTCTTTTTGCGTCCCTCTTTTGTGTCATTAGTATCGATCGGTTTGTCCTCACCAAAGAACACTGAAGCAATCCGATCCTTATTCACACCCTTTTCACTCAGGTACCTGGCTACCGCCTTTGAGCGCCATTCTGATAACCACAGGTTGTAGTCTTTGGGTCCGGTGGCGTCAGTATAACCTGATACCTCCACGGTCATGCCGCTATTCTCTTTCATTACAACAACCAACCGATTAAGCTCAGGATATGAATCTGCCTTGAGTACTGCTTTGTTAAAATCAAAGAAGATGTTATTCAACGTGATCGTTGCACTCGGCTCAATCAATGTCACTTCGATTGGTGCCAACCGTATATCCATGGTCTGTACTGCACCATCCTTTGTCACCTGTGTAAGATCGAGGTTCTGGTTTTCAGAGATGTGCCCTTCTGCCTGCGCGTGTACGCCATATTTTACTCCGCCTGGCAAGTGAATTTCGTATTCTCCCGTTACAGGATTGGATATCGCCACACCTACTTCTTTTCCATCCGGAAGTCGTTCATAAACAATCTTTGCACCCACAGGGCCACCAGTCTTTCCATTTATGAGTTTTCCTTTTACGACCACTACCGGCTCTGGGCTCTTGTAAATTGGAAGCTTCACACGATATATGTCCGAATTGTCCTCTGTTACAGCCCTGGAATAGTATGCAAACTCACTTGTAGATGGTACATTGAAAAACAGGTCGTCCAATTTTGAGTTGATATCGGGACCCATATTCTGTGGATCAGACCAGCTTGTCCACGTATCATCCAGACGACGCGAGACATACACGTCAGCTCCACCAAATCCGCTGAATCCGTTGGACGAGAAATATAAAGTCTTATCATCGGAGGCGAGGAATGGGGCGGACTCATCATTGGCCGTATTAACAACACCCCCAAGACTCAACGGTTCACTCCAGGAGCTATCATTCTTTTGAAAGCTGACATAAAGGTCGCGACCCCCTTTGGAATCCTCACGCTCAACAGACATGAGCAGCGTCTTTCGTGTATTTGCCAAAAAGTAATTTGCTTTCTCATTAAAGTTGTAATCATTTTCTATTTGAATGGCAGATGGCCTTGTCCAACTTCCATTGACGTTGGTGCTCATGGACACGCCTGCCAACATCTTACCATTCGGCAGGTATTTGTTTCCAAGGATTAACACGGACTGTCCGTCCGGAGTAGAGGCCACTGCATTGACAAAATTGGGTCCCGCATTATTGAAGTTTGGGCCCATATTTTTTGCCTTCTCCCATTTGCCTTCATTGCTCAATTCCGAATACCAGATATCTTCTTTGTCATTGACACCGCCCACATTATCTGGGTGGTTTTTGCGAGAGAAGTACAGCGTCTTTCCGTCCGGAGAAAGCAGTGGATTGAGTTCGCTGTAATCGCTATTGACATTTTTATCAAGCGCCTCGGTGACAAGACCTTTGCTCAGCAGCTCGGGAATCGATATATCAGCGATTATTGGGATGTTCACGTCGGAGATGGCGATGGCGTCAATTGAGAAATAATCAGACAGAGCCTCCCCATCAAATTCAAGTTTAACAGCAGCAACTTTATAAGGAGTCTTTTGCATGAAAACATCTTTCATCCTTCCCTTGTAAGGTATCGGGCCCGGATTAAAGCTCTGTACCAAATGCTCTGTGCCGTTCTCTTCATACACATACACTTTGAACAAGGCAGAGGGATTATGAGACTCAGCAATAGCAATTTGCTCAATCTGCATAGGATTTGCGTAACCAAGTTTTATGAACTCCAGTCTCTTCGGCTTATCGGGCGTCCAGGCGTTTGGGTTTTGTCCTCCAGCCGGCAGCACATTGGGCTTGCCCAGTGCTTGCTGCGCAGAGTATTGAACGGGAGTTAGTTCGGAAGAGAATTCAATGACTTTAGAAGCCCATTGTACGATCTGAGTTTGTCCCTTGTATCCACAGAGCATTAAGGCAAATAGGGGGAATAGAAATCTCTGCATGCGGAAAGGGGTTATTGAGGGTAAATCAAAGGCTAAACATAATTAAAATTTTATCAAGGATAGGGCAAATGGACCCCAAAATTCGGCCGAAGATAGGCTATTTACTCCATCGACGACTTATTGAATAATAAGAAGCCAATGTGAAGCAATACGCCAAGCTGGGCCTTCTTGTCGTCGTAATAATTGAGACTAAGGCTAATGGGGCCCACAGTGGAATGCAGGACTAGCCCTGCCATTCCGGCAAAATATATTTTTGTGATTTCCACATCCTTTACCGGCTCCTGGTTACTCCCTTTGACAATCGCCTCAAGTGGCTTAAACAGGTACCCCTCCAACCGAAGATCCAGATTCTTGCGCAACGTGAATACATTACGCCATCCGCCCGCCACAAAATTGAACGCCCGAAAATTCTCTAATAGCAACGTGCGGCTGTCCTGCATAGGAAAAAAACCAGGCGCATTAATGATGGTTCCCTCATAATTCGAAAAGAGTGGCTGATTGGAAAATGAGGCATGTATATAATACCCCGAGCTATAAAAGTCCTTTCTGAAATACTGCTCCATGATCACCGTCCCGCGGACCCAATTCCTTCGTTTCGGTTCAAGCACTGTCTTGTACAAAGCCGATGTGGTGCCTGGTTTTAAATCTTCAATCAAGTCAAACAAGTCGACTCCAAAATAGAACGACTTTCCAGTGCTGGCATATTGCTTGCGATTAAGTGAATTGGTTGAAAGATGAAATCCATACCTGCCCCCAGTCAGGAGAAGCTGGTCAAGCGTATCCGTTGAAATAAGTACATCTTTATCGATATACTGATCATTGTTGCTGATGTAGTGTGCTTCCAGAGAAGCCTTGAGCTGCTTGCCCACAGGCACCCCCATACTTAATCCCATCTTGCGATCAATACGGCTGAGAATAGTAGAGGCTGATTTTTTTACTACAATATCGTTCCCCTCAATAAAATTCCAGCTGTTGAATATAACCTCCGGCTCCAGATAGAATTGGCCAAGACTCGGAAAATCCAACCGTGCCTTGACCTGCGCCGATTTATAAAAACTCCCGGTACTGAAATTGGCGCTGGCATGGGTAAGGAACCTGTTGAATCTATAATAATTCAATCCCAGGAAAATGTTACTGATATTTCGCGTGGCTATAACGCCACCAAAGTCTACCTGAAAGTTATTTCTCCGGCGTCTCGACAGTTGAAAATTGAAATTCCTGGCAGCTGAGTTGAATGAAAAACTGGGGTAAACGTCATTGAAATAATCTTCTGATACCAGCCGGTAGTAACCAGATTTCACATCTTCAAATTTAAGAGGGCGCCTGCCCTTGTTGAAAAACTGATTAATGTATCTCGATTGAGGACCATTGAACCCCGTCATGACAATATTTTCAGTCAACAGAGGGATCGTGCGATTATTGAATTTGTTTCTGACCGCCGCCACATCCTCACAATTCCTTCGGGCTCTTACTTTTGCCTGAATTTCCGGCATCATCCTTACCGTCTCAGCATACCCGCTATCAATCATTGCTCTAATCCTTGTAAAATCAAGGCTGTTGAATGGTTTCAGATTCGGCTGAATATATACTCCGGAAGAGGGCACGTCTCCCGGATCTGATTTGTCCAGCAAAAGATAAAGAAGTGATCGTGAAATCAATTTGTCATCTTCACCCGTGGGATATTCATCATAAATTTTGCTTGACACATTACAACCTAGCACGACGTCAGGGTGAAACTCATTTTGAGCCACATCCACAGGGAAATTATTGTACACCCCACCATCAAATAAGTATTTTCCATCCACGCGAATCGGATCATAAAAAAAAGGAACGGTTTGAGTAGCTCGGATAGCATCCCCGAGGATGCCGCTCTTCAGAATTACTTGTCGTTGGGTAAAAATATCAGCCGCAACCACACGCAGCGGAACAAACAGACTATCGAAGTTCCCGTTTGCAATGGCTGAGGGCTGCGCCATTTTTTCTGCTATCGCAAAATTTAACGAGA
>JAYWDR010000076.1:0-2500 GCA_043779735.1 Cyclobacteriaceae bacterium
ACCTTAGAGGTACTTTAACCCGAACGACCAATCTGGTTACAGGGCTCTTTCATCCATTAGGTATTTATATAAAACGCACGCCTCGTGGCGTACCCAAGACACGAAGAAATTCAGATTTTAGGAGATATGTTAATAATTTTTAAAATAGAACGGCGAAGAGGCTAAGAGGCAGAGGAACACATTACTGTTTGACTCAAATCCTTCTGTATTCCCTGCGCCTCTGCGGTTCAAACTTTACTCATCTCCTCCCTCACAAAATTCATCAACTCCCGGATATACGGTTTGCTGAAATCAAATTTGATTCCGCCGGCCTTATAAATTTCAGGGATGGTGCACAGGTTGCCAAGCTTCAATGCGTTCATATATCCTTCGAGGCCTTTCTTTGGATTTAGCTTGAAATTTCGCCACATGGCAATAGCCCCCAACTGCGCCATGCCATACTCGATGTAATAGAATGGCACTTCGTACAAATGCAATTGTTTTTGCCACAGAAAATCTTTGGCTTCTTTCAATCCTCTCCAATCGGTGACCGAATCGGCGAACTCATGAAAAATTCTGTTCCAGTTACTTTTCCTCTGCTCGGCCGAGTGGTCCGGATGCTCATACACCCAATGCTGGAATTTATCGATGGTGGCCACCCACGGCAAGGTTTCGATGATGTCCTCCAACTGTTCTGACTTTGCGCGCGCCAAGTCTTCTGGATTTTGGAAAAACACGTCCCAGTGGTCCATGGAGATCAGCTCCATCGACATAGAGGCGAGCTCCGCCACTTCCATTGGAGGGCTTTTAAAATCTCCCAGCGATAAATCTTTGGTGAGAAAGTTGTGCACGGCATGGCCGCCTTCGTGCATGATGGTGGTCATGTCGCGCATGGTGGAAGTGGCATTCATGAAAATGAAGGGCACTCCTATTTCCGCCAACGGATAGTTATAGCCCCCAGGCGCTTTTCCCTTGCGTGACTCCAGGTCGAGGTGACCCATGGCATGCATGATTTGCAGGCATTGTCCCAGGAACGGGTCGAGTCTGTGAAAACACTCGATGGATTTCTCGGTGAGATCTTTACCGCCATTAAATGCTTTCAGCGGCGAGCGGCTTTCTATGTCCACTGCTTTGTCCCAGGGGCGAAGCGCCTCAACTTTCAATTTCTCTTTTCGTATTTCAGCAAGTTCTTCCAGCACCGGCACTACCTCCGATGAAATGGAATCGTGAAAGTCAAAACAATCCTTGGGAGTGTAGTCAAAGCGGCCGTAGGATTTAAACATGTAGTCGCGAAAATTAGCAAAGCCGGCATTTTTTGCAACCTGGTGTCTCAATTGAATCAACTTCGTGTACAAATCATCCAGTAGCTGTTTATCTTTCAAGCGCCGGTGGGTGATTTTATCATATGCTTCCTCCCGAACGGCACGCTCTGTTTCCAGGAGCAGGACAGAAGCCTGTTGCAGAGTGATCTCCTGCCCTTTCCAAGATACAGTCATCGCGCCGGAGATCTGCGCATATTTTTGTGTCTCCGTGTTTATGTCCGTAAAGAGCGGAACATTTTCTTCGCAGAAAATCTCGATGTCTTTTTTCAGGTTGCGGATAAGAATATCAAACCCTGCCTCTCCCGAAAGTGATGCCAGGAAAAGAGATGCCACGACTTTCTTGTTCAACTGATCAGAGACGGGCGCGATTTGCGGCTGGATATTTTGAATAAAGTCCTGGTAGCGTTCACTGTATTCTTCGTTGTCCGTGTAGCAAGTCATTCGGATGTAGCGCCAGCCCAGGTCTTCACCGATGGCCGATTCCATTTCACTTCGGTCACGGAACCATTTTTTTAGAGCCTGCAAGGAAGGAATGCTTCTGCCCAGAAGTTCATCAAAGTAAGGTTTGAGTTCTTCCCAGGTGGTAATGGTAAAAGTCTCATTAATGAAAGTGCGCTTGGGACGCTTCGGTATCGGTAATGAGTCAGTCATATTTTTCTATGCTTTAGTTAACCATTTAAAGGTGCAATTTACGGAGCTTCTCGTGTAAATAATGTCCAGAAGATGTTAAAGGATAAGTTTTTATAATTAATTTGAGATCTAAACAATTCTTGCTATGTCCACTTCCAAATCCTCACGACGAAGTTTTATCAAGAAAGCGATGGGTTCCGCCCTCATAGCCGGCACGGTTCCGGCCGCGTTGCGTGCGGAAACAACTCCCATTCAGTTTCTTGACACTCCAAATCATGAATCCAAAAATTATTCCGCCAACGACCAGGTAAATGTGGCGATCATTGGTATGGGCATTATGGGATTTAATAATGCCAAGACCACCGCGCAGATACCGGGTGTTAAAATAGTGGGGGTTTGCGACCTCTATACCGGTCGATTAGAGCATGCAAAAGAGGTATTTGGAAAAGACCTGTTTACGAGTAAGAATTACCAGGAAATTCTTGATCGGAAAGACGTTGATGCTGTGTTTATTGCAACATCCGATTACTGGCACGACCGCATATCCATCGATGCATTGAACAAAGGAA
>JAYWDR010000077.1:0-2500 GCA_043779735.1 Cyclobacteriaceae bacterium
GTGCTTCAGAAGTCTGAATCAAATTGCCTGATCTCGAACTCGGTAAAGGCAAAAATTGTTATGAACCCCATGGTTCACGTTGAGAAGGTAAACGCTTAATTGTGATCAATGCTTGATAGGTGAACCATGTTCCCTCTCCATTTAATTACTTGCCGATGTCCTCATTCCAAAGGGCTGGATTATTTCGAATAAACTGTTTCATCAGGTCCTTGCACTCCTGGCTATCGGCAACGGTCACTTCTACACCTCTTTCCTTCAGAAGTGATTCGTCTCCCAGAAAAGTCTCATTTTCACCGATCACCACTTTGGATATCCCATACAGCAAAATCGCGCCGGTACACATGGGGCAGGGAGATAACGTGGTGTACAGTGTGCAGTTGCGGTACACAGAAGCGGGCTGCCTCCCGGCATTTTCAAAGGCATCCATTTCTCCATGGAGCACTACGCTTCCTTTTTGGATTCTTTTGTTATGACCTTTGCCCAGGACTTTATTATTGTGAACGATGACGGATCCAATGGGTATTCCACCTTCCGAAAGCCCCTTTTTTGCCTCATTAATTGCCTCTGCGAGAAACTTGTCCATAATTTTAGGATTAGAGATAATGATGTCAATGATTCAAATTTAGTAAAACGAATTCCATGGAGGCACCTGTGACAATTTGGACAATAAGCTGCTGGTCGTGGGAGAAAGCAGTCCCGTCTCTAATCTTTCATAACCATGGCCATTTTTAAGGCCTCGAAGGCGTTGACCAATCCGCCTGTGTTACTCAACGCACTGAGGCCAATCTTGCCTCCGCCAGGCTTTTGTACTTTCAGCCCATCGAACTTGCGCGAGGATTTTTTGAGTATATCGATAACTTGTGCTGTGGTCAGGTCTGGGAAATAGGACATCAGCAAAGCAGCAACACCAGCGACGGTAGGGGATGCCATACTGGTGCCACTGAGGTTAGTATATATATTTCCCGGCACAGTAGAATGTATTTCGACTCCAGGAGCAAAAACATCGACCGATTTTTTTCCGTAGTTGGAAAAATCGGCTACAAGATTTTCATTCATGCCCCACCCGGAAGCACCCACCTCGACCCAGTTTTTTGCTTCTTTATTGTTTAGATAATAGCGCGACGGAAAATCTCTCTGGCGGTCAATGTCCTGACTGTCGTTGCCGGCTGCATGAATGAGGAGAACTCCCTTTTGTTCCGCATACCTGACTGCTTCATCCACTACTTCTTTATCTGGTGAAAATGACTTGCCAAAACTCATGTTCAGGATCTTGGCGCCATTGTCAACGGCATACCGAATGGCATTGGCGACGTCCTTATCCCGCTCATCTCCGTTGGGCAGCATGCGCACAGACATGATTCGAACATGATCGGCTATGCCTTTGATGCCAAGGTCATTGTTGCGATCGGCCGCTATGATGCCCGCCACATGTGTTCCGTGTTTGGCGTCTGGGCCCTTGACATCATTGTTGCCATAGTTACTTTCGCGAGGGTTAGCATAGTCATCTCCCACAATGGAACGGGGATTGAAATTCTCATTACAACCATACTCAACGATTGAAGCATATTCATCATAGCCGCCTTTAGCATACTCAACGGATTTTCTCAGGGTGATAATCAATGAGTCAATATCCGACTCACCAGTGCGCTTCAACATTTGCGCGATCAGCCCTTTGGCGAAGAGTACGGTAGGGTCGGTAGTCTGGAGTTGGTGCAAGTCGTTCATCGTTAATTTCTCTGTGTGCAGAACTGACTTAAGCGTATCAACGCTTTGGACAAGATTTTTTTCAAGGTTTTGATAAAGCGTGTACTCCTGCCTGAACAGATTATATTGTTCTGATTGCTTAGCCTTGAGCTTCTCGAATTTATCTTTATAGTCTTTGTATTGATTGTATTCAGCTTTTTGCTTTTTGGGGACGCTTTTTTCGTTGACGGACCCAAACTTATTCTTCAGTCGCACATACTCACGTGTCAGTTCGTAGGTGTCGTCATTCACATTGCCATTTTTTCCGCCAATAAAATTCCATCCGTGAACATCATCGATGTAGCCGTTCTTGTCATCGTCAATCCCATTTTCTGGAATCTCATCTTTATTTGTCCATAATACACTTTTCAAATCCTCATGGTCAATGTCTACCCCCGTGTCGACAACGGCCACGATAACTGTACGATAGGGTTGGTTCTTCAGAAGAGTGCTGTAGGCTTTTTCTACACTGAGTCCCTGAACATGATCCATTTCCGGATCGCGCAAGAACCAATCGGACGGCGGGTTAGGAGAAGTTTGCGCAAAACCATGGATTAGTGTTCCAATAAAAATAGCCATACTGAAAATTGCGGTACGGTACATATTTGTGGGAATCACCGATGAATTAAGTTTAGAGTCGGCAAAATACAAGTCAGCCATGCGAATTCAAGGAAAATATTAAAAAGAACAGAAAATCTTACTTCTGACAGCTAAAAGACCAGAACGATTAAGGCAGTCAAATCAACCAGCCCATCTT
>JAYWDR010000078.1:0-2497 GCA_043779735.1 Cyclobacteriaceae bacterium
TTTAACGATTCCATTCTCAAGCGCGCGCAGGAAAAAAATATCGTTACTGTCATTGTGCATGATCTTCGTGATCACACCACCGATCACCATCGCAATACCGATGACTATGCCTTCGGCGGCGGAGCGGGCATGGTAATGATGGTTGAGCCCATTCATCGATGCATTACCTCCCTTCAGGCTGAGCGAACCTATGATGAAATCATTTACATGAGCCCGGACGGCGAGTTACTCACCCAATCGATCGCGAACCAAATAAGCCTTAAAGAAAATCTGATCATTTTATGCGGACACTACAAAGGCGTTGATGAGCGCGTGCGTGAACACCTGATCACAAAAGAAATCAGCATCGGGGATTATGTGCTATCCGGTGGCGAACTGGCAGCGGCAGTTCTTGCAGATGCCGTCATACGCTTATTACCAGGTGTACTATCGAATGAATCCTCGGCCCTCACCGATTCTTTTCAAGATGGCCTGGTAGCCCCTGTGCAGTATACCAGGCCGGCAGACTACCAAGGCTGGAAAGTGCCAGAGATATTGCTCTCGGGGAATCCTGCCAGGATTGAGGAGTGGAGGCATGAAAATGCCCTTGAAAGGACCAAGAATAAGCGACCTGGCCTCCTGGAAGGCAATGGCGAGTAATTCACTTGATTTCACTTTCCCCCTTGCTGACTGCCCTGCCTTTTCTATATTTGCAGTCCATTTTTAAACGTTAGTGTATGGTTGATTTAATTAAGATAGCGGAGCAGGAATTGTCAGGAAATCGTGCAAAACAACCTGAATTTAAGGCTGGTGATACCATAAATGTTCATGTGAAGATAAGCGAAGGCAATAAAGACCGAATTCAGCAATTTCAGGGTGTAGTACTCTATAGAAGAGGAAAAGGCACTAACGGTGAGTCTTTTTCCGTAAGGAAAGTCTCCAATGGCGTGGGCGTCGAGCGTATTTTCCCAGTGGTGAGCCCTAGTATTGATAAGATCGAGTTTGTAAAAGCTGGTAAGGTACGCAAGGCCAAATTGTACTACATGAGAGGCCGCCAGGGCAAATCTGCTAGAATCAAAGAAAAATTGACGGTCCTTCAGGCGAAGAAGGCATAAGAAGTATTTATTCAACTCAAAAGAAGCCTGTTCTACTTCAGAACGGGCTTTTTTATGTATTTAGGGCTGTCAGATGTTATTGGAAACCATAGTCACCGAGTCTATATTTGCCTTCCCCCATTCAGATCCAATTATGCCAAAACACAGTATTGCAGCACTTCTTGGTACGGATGCCGATTCATTGCTGAATTACAAGAGTAAAACAGTAGCCAAGGACCTGATCCACACCCCCAATCCCGATTTCGTAAATCAGATTTTTGGACCTTCCAACCGCAACCCTCAAGTGCTGCGCAACTTGCAGGCTCTGTTTGGAAATGGTCGTCTTGCGGGAACCGGGTTTGTTTCTATCCTTCCAATCGACCAGGGAATCGAACACAGTGCAGGAGCTTCTTTCGCAAAGAACCCGATCTATTTTGATCCCGAAAATATTGTCAAACTCGCGATCGAGGGAGGCTGCAATGCGGTGGCCACCACCTTTGGTACGCTAGGATTTGTGTCGCGGAGGTACGCCCATAAGATTCCGTTCATAGTCAAAATCAATCACAACGAACTTCTCACCTTCCCCAATAAAGCCGATCAGATCATGTTTGGCTCTGTTCGTGATGCATGGAACCTCGGTGCCGCAGCCGTAGGGGCAACGATCTATTTTGGGTCTGATCAATCATCACGTCAGATTGTAGAGGTAGCCAAGGCATTTGAAGAAGCCCACGCCCTGGGAATGGCTACGATCCTTTGGTGCTACATCAGAAATAACGGATTCAAAAAAGATGGAGTAGATTACCACGTCTCTGCTGACCTCACCGGCCAGGCCAATCACCTGGGGGTGACCATCCAGGCCGACATCATCAAGCAAAAGCTGCCTTCCAACAACGGTGGGTTCAAAGCGTTGAATACAGGTGGGAGCAGCTATGGAAAACTAGATGAACGCATTTATACCGAACTCACGAGCGATCACCCCATTGACTTGTGCCGCTATCAAGTGGTGAATTGCTACATGGGCCGCGCGGGATTGATCAACTCCGGAGGCGAGTCTAAAGGTGCCAGCGATTTGGTAGAGGCCGTACGCACGGCAGTGATTAACAAGCGCGCCGGCGGGATGGGATTGATTTCAGGAAGAAAAGCATTTCAACGTCCAATGAAAGAAGGCGTTGAAATCCTGAATGCCATCCAGGATGTTTATCTGGACAGTAGCATCACGTTGGCCTAAAACTTCAATACGTAAACACTTCAACACATCAGCACATCATAAATGCCCTGGTTCAAACGCACAGACAAAGGAATCCTTACACCCACCGAAGCCAAGCGGGAAGTCCCGGACGGCCTGTGGTTTAAATCACCCAGCGGAAAAATTGTACACACGCGCGAATTAAAGAATAACGCTTATGTCGTCCCTGACGAAGAGT
>JAYWDR010000079.1:0-7352 GCA_043779735.1 Cyclobacteriaceae bacterium
CCCAGCAACATGACAGAGCCACGGAGCGAAGCGGCCTTGTTCCTGTATGATTCTGTTTCCAGATGTGCGGTATCTACGGAAGTGGCTGTGAACTGATAGGACCCGGCTTTTAATTTTTCAACTTTGGTGCCCAGGTCGCCCAATAATTCGATGAGTTTATTCACATCGAGGATGTCCGGAATATTATGAACCGTAACCGGTTCAGAAGTCAGTAATGTGGCACAGAGAATTTGAAGAGCTTCGTTCTTGGCGCCTTGCGGAATAATTTCCCCTTTAAGCCTTTGTCCTCCTTTGATCCGAAAAGAACTCATTGGTCTCTTCTGCGGTGTGGATTAAAACGCTTTTTGAAAGGCCTGCCACCACCACCCTGGCGTTGATTTGAATGTGCCTGCGGCCGAGGAGTCTTACGCTCATGATAAAGCTTTTCAAAGAGGTTGTCTTCACGTACTTTATCAAGGTTCATGCTCAATTTTCCTCCAGACATCAACTGGATGTCTTTCAAAATGACCGAGTCATCCAGAATTTCTTTATTCCAGCTTCCGTAGAACGTCTTCATCAGCTTACCCAAATAGATCACGGCATCCTCTCGATCCTGTGGGCTTTCTTTTTTCAACGCCTCTTTTACCAGCCTTTCGATATTTTTTCCGTAGTGTTTGAAACGAACTTCGCTCTGAGGATATGGCACCCGCATAGGCTTCTTCGATAATATATCCTTTTCTGGAGGGTTAAAAGGATTGTTGACGTCCAGGTTGAAGTCAGCAATAATAAACAGGTCATCCCAAAGCCGCTGGGGGTTTTCGACCGACTCGCGTACCGTGGGGTTTAGGAGTTTTATTAGTTCGATCAGGGTGTATGCGAGTTCCGTCCTTTTCTCTTTGTTGGGTATGGAGCGGATGTGGTCCACTAGTTTCTGCACATTGCGCCCATATTCCTTTAAAATGATGAGGGGGCGCTGTGAATTGTATTCTGCGATCATTGCGTAATTAACTATTGTTTGGTAAGGATTTGGCCGCTCACGAGGAAGCGACATTGTTCAATTCTCGTGTATTTTCAACTTGGCAAAACTAAGCAATAAGGTCTTCTCTCCAAAATCATCGAAATTGATCTTCGCCTTGCGGTCTGCACCACTTTCATCCAGCTTTACTACCTGACCAAAACCAAACTTCGGATGTTCTACCTTCATTCCTTCCTTCAGGCCAGAGGTGTCGCTTGGAGCAAAATCGGAAGAGGGCTTATACTGCGATACCTTTGGCACAGGTTGTGAACTGACGGTTTTCTTCATGCCAGTTACAAAACTCCGGGCAAACTGACTGTTGGAAGGCCTTGAATCGACTCCTGCGTACTTGGTGCTGACTTTTATGTAGTTTGGATTTACATCATCGAGGAAGCGACTGGGCTCACAGTTTTTTAACCGGCCAAAGCGGTAGCGGGTAAGTGCATAGGAGAGGAACAATCGCTTCTTTGCACGGGTGATGGCAACGTAAAATAGTCGCCTCTCTTCTTCCAGCTCCGCCCGGCTGCTCAACATCATCTGCGATGGAAATAGATCTTCCTCCATCCCTGCGATGTACACATAACTAAACTCAAGGCCTTTGGCCATGTGGATCGTCATGAGCGTGACCTTCTCCGGGTCTTTATCTTTGTCTTCATCCTGACCGGTGACAAGTGAAACCTCCTGAAGAAAAGCTCCCAGACCTTTGTCTTCGCGCTCTGGATCGTCCGTATACTCTTTGATGGCATTCAGCAACTCCTGAATGTTTTCATACCTACTCAGTCCTTCCACCGTTTTGTCGGAGTACAAATCGCGCAACAGCCCTGATCCGTTGGCAATTTCAGATGCCGCTTCATACGCATCTTTCCGCTGAATTTCCAGTTCGAAGCGCCTGATCATGGCTACGAAGTCTTCAATCGGTCCTGAGGCGCGACCAAGAAAAGAGACAGCATTTTGCAGGACTTCCCAAATGGAGATCGCATGATCATTGGCTGCCACCACAATTTTATCGATGGTTGCATCACCGATACCGCGCTTTGGCAGGTTAATGATCCTCCTGAAGGATGCTTCATCTTGTTGATTGATGGAGAATCTCAGGTAGGCGAGCAGGTCTTTGATTTCCTTTCGCTGATAAAAAGAAAGCCCGCCCACCACTTTGTATTTGATATTCATCCTTCGCAGCGCTTCTTCTATCGCGCGGCTTTGACTGTTAGTGCGATAGAGGATTACAAAGTCGCTAAACTTGAGTTGATGCTGCATTTTTTCTTCAAAGATGGAGGCGGCCAATAGTTTGCCTTCCTCATTGTCAGAGACTGATTTGATCAACTCAATCAGGTTGCCATCTTCATTGGCGGTCCATACCTCTTTTGGAATCTGTGCTTTGTTTTTAGCGATGACCGAGTTTGCCGCCTGTACAATATTTTTGGTTGAGCGATAATTTTGCTCGAGTTTGATGATCCTTAACTCGGGATAGTCTTTCTCAAAGTTGAGAATATTGGTGATATCGGCACCGCGGAAGGCATAAATGCTTTGTGCGTCGTCACCCACCACGCATATATTTTGCTGCACAGCGGCCAGCTTGCGGACGATAAAATACTGACAAAGATTTGTGTCCTGAAACTCATCAACCAGTATATAGTGAATCCGATGCTGGTATTTGTTTAATACCTCCAGATGCTCTTTGAAGAGCTTGTCTGTATTAAATAACAAATCATCAAAGTCCATCGCACCGGACTTAAAACACCTGAGCGAATAGTTTTTGTAGATGTTGCCGAGCTCCGGTCGCATGTTGGCCGCATCGTCACCCATTAATACGGGATTGGATAGGTATTCTTGCCACGATACAAGCCGGTTCTTGGCACCGGAAATACGATTGAAGACTGTGTTAGCTTTATATTGCGTATCATCCAGCTTCATCTCTTTTACTACCTGTTTGACCAGCGACTTGGAGTCGTCTGTGTCATAGATGGTAAAACTATTGGGGTACCCCAGGTGATGTGCTTCTGCCCGCAGAATTCGTGCAAATACGGAATGGAATGTCCCCATCCACAGGTTCCTGGCATCCACGCCTACCACCCTTTCAATTCGTTCCCGCATTTCCCTGGAGGCCTTGTTAGTAAACGTAAGGGCCATAATGTTGAACGGGTCAACGCTCTTGCTTTTGATGAGATGGGCGATGCGATAGGTGAGTACCCTTGTTTTGCCGGACCCGGCACCCGCGATGAGCATGCATGGTCCTTGAGTGTTGATGACGCCTTCGAGTTGCGAAGGGTTCAGGTTTTCCAGATAATCCATTCAGAAATTCTCAGCGCAAGTTAACCCACGGATGTCAATGATTTCGATGAAATGAATGATAATTTTGGTTGATTGTTTACCAGATTATAGTTGGCAGCATCGCGTTTTAATTGGAGAAATTTTGTTGGGCTAAAGCCCTGATGAGACTGGGGTGAATGTTAATAGGAGTTGATGGAGTTTTGCCAGTAGCTCAAGCCATTAGGCTGGGGATATTAGGCGAACGAGTAGATCGATTTAGCCAATAGCCCCGGCCTTTAGGCCGGGGTCAAAAGAACCGCACGACAATGGGCTTAAGCCCAATCAAAATCCTTCACTATCTTTCGCGCATGATAAAAGTAGGAGAGATTCTCGTGTCAGATGATATCAAGTCCGTGGAATTTGTCTGCCACCTTGAGAGGTGCAAGGGTGCTTGTTGTGTAGATGGCGACCTTGGTGCGCCATTGGAAGACGATGAATTACCTATCATGCATGAAATCCAGACAGCCGTGGCGCCTTATCTCACAGACGATGGAAAAAAAGCCATCGCGGAACAAGGACCTTATATTCTAGATGAGGATGGAGACTATTCAACCCCTACCATCGGCGGTAAAGAGTGTGCTTACGCTCACTACGATGAAAAGGGAATTTTGAAATGCGGCATTGAGCAGGCCTACCTGGATGGGAAGACTATCTTTCGCAAACCTATCTCGTGCCATCTGTATCCTATCCGTATCACCAGGAAGAAGGGCTTTGAGGCAGTCAATTATCATAAGTGGAACATCTGTTCAGATGCCTGCAAGTTGGGCAGCGCGCTCGGTGTGCCACTCTATAAATTCCTTAAAGACCCTTTGATTCGAAAATACGGTGAAGGCTGGTACAACCAACTAGTTGTTCAGATTGAAGTGAGGAGCGTTAAGGTGGTCAAAAAATAAAAAAACAGCCCTCGTTGGAAGGCGGCATTCTCAAATATATAGACTCTCAGCTACTCAGCTTCTACCCTAATCTTGATCTCATGCTTCACTTCCTTGTGAAGGTCAAGATTAACTACATAGTCACCAAGTTGTTTCGGTTGTTCCTTAAAGAAAATCTTCTTGCGGTCAACGTCAAATCCTTTGGCTTTAAGAGCATCAGAGACTTGAAGCGAAGTGATGGCACCGAATATTTTTCCGGTCTCCCCAGCCTTGGTTTTCAATTCCAATGTCAGGTCACCGATCTTTTGCGATATCGCTACGGCTTCATCCTTGATCTTCGCTGCTTTGTGGGCCATCTGGCGCACATTTTCAGCAATCATTCGCTTGTTAGATTCATTGGCAATCAATGCGGAACCATTGGGGATCAGGAAATTTCTTCCATAGCCTGGTTTTACTTTCACCACGTCATTCTTATAGCCAAGCCCTTGTACGTCTTGTTTCAATATTATTTCCATTGTCTGTGTCAGTCAGGGTTATTTTAATGCGTCGCCGAGGTAGGGCAACAACGCTATTTGGCGTGCACGCTTGATGGCCTGGGCTACTTTCTTCTGGTACTTCCAACTGTTGCCGGAAAGTCTGCTGGGCAGGATCTTACCTTGCTCGTTGATAAACTTCATTAAGAAGTCGGGATCCTTGTAGTCGATGTACCGGATTCCGTTTTTCTTGAAACGGCAGTACTTTGGCTTGATCTCTGCTCTTTTGATTGGTTCGTTTACAAGTGTCATGCGCGTGCCTCCTCCCTTTCTCTCTTTTGTTGGGGAGCTCTTTTCTCTTTGTTCCTGTTAAACTCACCTTTGCGTCTGCGGCCATTGTACTCTACCGCAAATTTGTCAAGGCGCGTGGTCAGAAAGCGCATTACTGACTCGTTCCGTCTGTATTCTGTCTCGAGTGTTCCGATGGTCTCCGGAGCTGCCGTAAATTCGATGAGGTTGTAGAAGCCGGTGGACTTTTTCTGGATGGGATAAGCCATCTTCTTCAGTCCCCATTGCTCCACATTAATTACGTTGGCCTTATTGCTGGACAACACCTTCACGAACTTTTCGACAGTATCCTTTGCCTGGTCCTCAGACAAAACGGGATTTAAGATGAATACCGTCTCGTAGTTGTTCATGTTTATTAATTGGTTTTAAAATGAGGGTGCAAAAATAGCGGGAATTTTGTGATTTGCCTTCCCCTCGGGCTGAAATCCTTTGAAATCTTTGATTCTGGCATCATTTGCACTATTTTGGATGTGATTAATCGATTCCAATGGGGCGGATTTCTACGTTTTCGGGGCTTGTTTTGGTGATTGGTACCATAGGCTGCCAAAAGGCCCCTCAACGGATCGATTTCAATACTCAGGTCAAACCCATCATCAATAAGAACTGCATCACTTGCCATGGTGGAGTTAGACGAAATGCCAACTTCAGCCTCCTATTTCAAAAGGACGCCCTGGATACAGCGGAATCGGGTAAACCTGCGATAATCCCTGGTGACCCGGATCACAGCGAACTTTTACGCCGGCTTACACTTACCGATCCGGAAGAGAAGATGCCTTTTAAGAAGGCTCCCTTGTCGAAAGTAGAGGTCGACCAACTTCGGCAGTGGATCAAGGAAGGCGCGGAGTGGGGCAACCATTGGGCCTATGTCCCGCCAAAGCCTGTTGCAGTTCCGAAGCCTCGCCCGTGGCTACCGGCGATTTTCTCGGATTCATGGACCAAAAATGACATTGACTATTTCATAGCAGAGAAGTTGAAGGAGCAGGGGTTGGAGCATTCAAAGGAGGCAATTAGAGCAACGCTTCTGCGAAGGGTTGCTCTGGACCTTGTAGGATTGCCACCTGCTACCGAGAAAGTTAATCAGTTGCTCAGGGCTGATGGGGATGAGTCGTATGAGAAATTTGTCGATGAACTTTTTGCCTCTCCTCAATTCGGAGAGAAGTGGGCTTCCTGGTGGTTGGACATGGCACGTTATTCTGACACACGGGGATATGAGAAAGATGCGTCCAGGAATATCTGGCAGTACAGGGATTGGGTAATCAAGGCGTTCAACAAGGACAAGCCATTTGATCAATTTACGATTGAACAGCTGGCAGGTGATCTGCTTCCAAATCCTACGGACGATCAAATGATTGCCACCGCTTTCCATCGCAACACAATGAACAACGACGAGGGTGGCACGGTGGACGAAGAATACCGAGTGGCGGCAGTGATCGACCGGGTGAATACAACCTATGCGGTCTGGCAAAGCACAACCATGGGATGTGTACAATGTCATAGTCACCCCTACGATCCATTCCGACACGAAGAATATTACAAATCGATGGCGTTCTTTAACAACACAAGGGATGAAGACACGCAAGGCGAGCACCCCAACTTAAGAACCTATCGAGAATCTGACCAGAAGAAAATTGAAGATGTCAAGGCTTGGGTAAGAAAATATGCTTCACCACAAAAGGAAATTGACGTAACGCGATATTTGCGAACATTGGAACCCAAGATCCATGCACACAGTTGCGATCAGTTTGTTAATGGAGCGTTAGTGGACACCAAATATCTTGGCATCCGTCATGGAGGAAGTGTTAGGCTAAAGAATGTAAACCTGGAAGGAAAGACTAACCTGGTAATCCATTATTGGATGAGTACTCCTGGAGGTTCCATAGAGATAAGAAGAGACCGGCTGGACGGCGACCGTGTTGCCAGAGTAGCGCTGGATACTACCGGCAAACACGAGCGGTCGCTGGCAATTCCACTTGTAGAGACTTCAGGAAAGCATGATCTATTTTTTGTTTTTACCAATCCACGGATAAAACCGGACGAAGCAGTTTGTGGAGTAGAGTGGCTCTCTTTGCTGGAGGATCTGCCCGGGAGCACTCATAAGGATTTTGGGAGGATTCAGGAAAAATTTTATCAGCTGGTGAACGCTGCTACGGATAATGTCCCGGTCATGGTAGAAAGCGATGGAGATTTATACCGTGAAACAAACTTGTTCGAGCGGGGAAATTGGATGGTAAAAGGAAAAGCGATGGCTCCTGATGTGCCGAAATCGCTTAACGCATTTGGAAAAGACCTTCCCCGCAATCGTCTTGGATTTGCCAAGTGGCTGCTAAATGATGATAATCCCCTAACCGGCAGAAC
>JAYWDR010000080.1:0-7316 GCA_043779735.1 Cyclobacteriaceae bacterium
ATAGTGTTGAATGCGTTGATCGGCTGCATTGCGAAAGAGCTTATAGGACTGATCAATTTCAAGAAGTGCCTTTCGTGACTGGGCAAAGGTGACCACCGAGACAGGACCCATGAAAACGACCAGGACCCACACCAGGCGGGAGAGGCAAACAAATTTTCCCGTGAAATTATTCATCAATACAATTCCACGTAGATACAAAAAATTGAGAATGGGTAATCATTTGGGCATAATAATGTGGGTACCCGTCGAAAGGAAGGCCTTATCCGAAGTATCATACACAGAATAATTCAGGTATAAGGCCTTCCCTGCTTCATCATACGTACCGGAGGCCTCATATTCATAAGTACCAAATAATGGGAATCGAACCACCGAAGTTATTCCAGTTACCGGATTGCCTGTGTTTTGAGTTAAGATGATTGTCATCGCCGAGCTCGGTAAGCTAGTCCCAAAGAATCGTGCCGTGACCACCATCGAGCCTCCACAGATTCCACCCGCACCGCCTTCGGCCGTGCCTACCACTGTTGACGAAGAGCCTCCCTGAATATTCACGTCTCCCACCCATAGAGCAACTTTGGGTACCGTCGGCGGGCAATCGTCATCGAGCAGATTAATCTGCACTTCTTTCACTACCTGTATTGACATAGCAGTGTTATCCACACTTTTTATCCTCACCGTAATCGTACGTTTCTCAGGCTGTATGATGTTGTTATCCACCGGCAAAATAGAAATCGTCGCACTGTACTTGTTATGAGTAATTTCCACCGGACTGGCGGTTTGAATTTTGTAGTCAATACCCGCCAGCACATTATTACCTACCACTTCAAAGGTCACCTTGGTATTGCTGCTTTGGGCAAAGCTCACCTTGACAGGTATGGCAAGGGCTGTCTTCTGATTTTCGTACAGTGAAATTTGCGGCTTGGCATCAAGGAACACAAAGTCGGGGCCGGTATACAGAATTCTTTCAGGCTCTTCGCTGCAGGTAGCGAATACCAGCATGGAGGCAACCGTTAAGATATTCTTTGTGAAGCGCTTCATCATTCTTTTAATAGCCTGTATTTTGTTGTCCAGCAATATTCGGGTTGGCCTTAATTTCATCCTGCGGTATTGGCCACACGAACCGGAAACTATTAGCCGGCAGCGAACAAGCCGTTGCCGGTGCCTTGCAGTCACCACCACGGTTAATACCCACACCTGATATGCGCAGGTCAAACCAGCGGTGTCCTTCCAGAAAAAGTTCTTTTCTTCTTTCCACCAGAATAGCCGTTATCAAGGCGGAACCAGTCAAATTCTCATTGACATAACCAACAATTCGTGTAAAGCGTAGTGTATTGAGGTCTGCCATGGCGATTGCATCCGAACCTCCCGTCCGGGCCTGGGCCTCTGCGCGAATGAGATACATCTCGCCCACACGAAAAGCCTTCCAATTGACCAGGCCATCCGTACCGCCGTTTCTTCCGAGGTATTTTGAAACAATCAGTTCGCCAGGGCGCAGAGTAGTTGTATTTGAAAAATAACTGGAATAACGGATGTCTCTCAAACTGTTATATATCGTCAACAGGTTTTGTGAGGGCTTGAACGAGATCCGGTTGTTGATGGCAAATACCACATCACCCCCAACATAACCATCCCCTGGTCTGAACGCTACACTCCAGATTACTTCACCGGGAATGGCATCATCTTTCCAGATGGAAGGAAAATCTGCAATCGATGCCAGGCCAAGCCCACCACTAATAGCTGCGCTTGCGCTGGTGACAGCCGTGGCATAGTCCTTTGCATAGTAGGCTACGCGGGCCTGAATTGCGTTGACACCGATTGCATCAATACGACTCCGGTCGGTAGAGGTGTTAATAGTCTGATCAAAACTTGAACTCATCAACAACTTTGCCTCGGCCAGGTCTGCATAGACCTGATCATACACCTCTTTCACCGTGTTTCGTTTAGGCTTATCGAGGTTAGAAGCCGTCTTGATAGGGACGCCTAGTTCTGAAGAGTTGCGGTCGTAGCTTTTACCGAAATACCGCAACAAGTCAAAATGTGCAAGCGCTCGTATGGCCAGGGCCTGACTCTTTAGTCTATTTCTCTGACCGTTTTTCGTTTCTTTAAAATTGTCAACGTTGCTGAGAAGAATGTTGCAATCATTGATGATGTTGTAGGGTGTTGCCCACACACCGGAGATTGTTCCATCATTTGCCACATAGAGCCAGTCTACTGTCGAGCGGTAATTTCCGAGCGACTCTATATTCTCAGCAAGGTTGTCTGACATCATATCAGGCAGCGTACCATAGGCCAACGCGAAGTAGCCAGTGCTTTGAAACCCTGAATAGATTCCGTTCAAGTGAAGTTCAAGATCACCCATGGTTTTGAACGCATTGTTGGGCGTCAGCGCATGATCCGGCTGTATGTCAGTGAAATCACTGCACCCCATGATCAGGGTCACGGTTAATCCAACGAAGTATTTACTTACCCTCATAAATTACAGTCCAATATTTATTCCAAGCATTACCGTTCGCAAGGCCGGGTATTGCGCGCCCGTAAGGAAACCGCTGGCTAGCTCAGGATCCCATCCCTGGAATTTGAACAACGTCCATAGGTTCTGGCCCTGGGCATATACTCTTACACTTCTCAACTTGCTTGCAGACATCCACTTGGCAGGAAGATTATAAGAAAGAGTCACGTTTCGGAGGCGTAAAAACGAACCATCTTCAACATATCGCGTCGTCTGCGCCTGATAAGGATCGGAGGTTAATCCACCCTTCGTCTGAATGCGAGGAACATCCGTAATGTCACCCGGCTGTTTCCAGGCCTGCAGTACCGACTTCGCGAGATTGTCGGCATAGTAAGTCGGGTTCTCCACATTGGTGCGGTCGTTGTTGTACACTTTATTTCCCTGCACCCAGGAGAAGAATATTGAGAGGTCAATTCCTTTATAGCTGAATGAGTTTGTAAAACCACCAAAGCGCGGGGCAAAGCGGGTGCCGGCGGTGACCAAGTCATCCGTTGAAAATTGGTTGGTCAGTGAGCCATCCTTTTTACGATAGAGTGCGTCGCCATTGGCAGGGTTAACGCCTGCATAGGGCATCACATAATTGGTGAAGGCCGGGTAACCCACTTTTGTGATGGTCAAATCCCCGTTTACAATCTCATTGCCGTCTACAAGTTTTAGTATTTCATTGGTATTCGATGTGAAGTTTGCATTCACATTCCAATTGAAATTTTGCAAACGCAATACAGTGGCGGTAATATCAATTTCTATACCGCGGTTTTGCATACGCCCTACATTCTGTGTAATAGACGAGAATCCGCTCGTCCTCGAAAGTTGTGACGGCAAAAGCATATTAAGGGTGGTGTTGACGTAATATTCAATGGTACCCGTGATCCGATTTTTCAACACCGCGTAATCAATACCCACATTAAAAGACTGGACCGTTTCCCAACCCAGGCTGGGATTGGCAGGTTGCGTCTGGACAATACCCGTGCTGCCGTCATAGCTGGCGCCTTGGTTAAATAATGCCAGTGAGCCAAAGTCACCAATGCCGCTTTGGTTTCCGGAGGTGCCCACGTTGGCATAAAATTTCAGGAACCCGACTTTTGAAGTCAGATTCTGAAAAAAGGCTTCATCGGTGACCTTCCAATTGAACCCGATGCTGTAGAAGTTCGCATTGCGATTGTCAACGCCAAATCTTGATGAGGCATCCCTCCTGAAGCCAGCCTTTGCAAAATATCTCTTCTTGTACCCATAGTTCACTTCTCCAAAAATAGATTGCAACGCCGATTCTGTATTGGAACCATTCAGCACTGGCAAATAGGTGCTGCTTACGGTGATACCCCCATCATTCTTAAGATTGCCCGCGATTCCATATCCGGTATAGTTAAAGCCCTTCACCTGGTTGTACACCAGCTCATGATAAAGGGAAGCGAATAATTCATGATCATTCTTAAAACTTGTCCGGTAGTTAACGGAGGTGGTGCCCACAAAATTGACATTGTAAGAGCTCCCGCGTGTTTGACTGCCGCTTTGGCCCGGCGTCTGCAAACCGGTATAGGTTGACTTATCAAAATATACGTCGGACTCACGTTGTGTATAATCTGTGCCCCAGGAAGTCTTGATGCTCAACCCTTCGATTGATGGAACAAAATATTCAGCATACATATTGACAATCGCTTTCACGTCATTGAACGTGCGATGATTCTCTAATAATTCCTGTAAGGCATTGGGCTGACCCGAACGGATCTTGGTGTACTCACCGTTGTCAACGTAAGGTTTTTCATAGGGGTTAGTCCATCGCACCGCATTGAGTGGTGAACCGATGTACGAATTGCCTTCAAACGTAGTTCGGTTTTTTGAATAGCCCATGGTAGTATTCATACCAACACGGAAATGATTGGCTTCATGCTGTATGTTAAACTTTGCCGTGTATCGTTTAAGGCCTGTATTGGTCACGGTTCCTTCCTGGTCCGTATAGTTAGCGGAAATGAAGAACGTGGTCTTGTCATTTCCGCCCTGGATGCTAAGGTCATGCTGGGCGGTGCGGGCCGACGTGAATAATACATTCTGCCAGTTCGTGTCGATTTCCCTTAGCCGGGTCAACTCTTCATTTGTATACGTGCTTAGGATGCTGCCGCCGGTTGCCAATTCAAAATCTATTTTTTCAGAACTGTTCATCACCTCCAGGCGATTCTGTGGCGCAAAGGAAACCCCATATTGAAAATTATAATTTACCTGCGTTTCCCCTGCCTTTCCCTTCTTTGTGGTGATCACCACCACACCGTTTGCGCCTCGCGAACCGTAGAGTGCAGCGGCTGAGGCGTCCTTCAATACGGTAATATTTTCGAAGTCATTAGGATTTAACGTATTAAAAACTCCCGCTGCTATCGGCACGCCGTCGAGTACATAGAGTGGGCCATTCGAGCCACTCAACGATTTAATTCCACGTATAATTACCGTGGCCGAAGTGCCCGGCTGACCCGATCCACCTGACACCAGCATACCAGGAACTCTTCCCTGCAACACCTGGTCAAATGAAGCGATGGGAACATTTTGGATTTTGTCTGACTTTACCACTGCCACTGAGCCGGGCATGGACCTCCTGTTCTCTTCGCGATAGCCGGTGACTACTACTTCTTCCAATTGTTTCATGTCTGGTTTCATCATCACATCCATTACGGACCGTTGGCCGACTTTGATTTCTTGAGTTTCAAAACCAACAAAGGAAAAAATCAGGACGATGTCGCTTGAGGGGACGGTTACCTTGTAAAGACCGGAAACGTCCGTGACGGTACCCGTATTGGCGCCCTTTACTACGATGTTTATGCCAGGCATCCCCTGTCGGTCTTCCTGTGATACCACTTTTCCGGAAACAGTAATCTGAGCCCCTGCTCCAATCACATTCACTAACCAAAAAAATAATGCAGCGCGTAGGCCTACCTTCATACTTGTCAATTCATTCTGATAAAGGAAATTATTCCCTTTAATCAGTTTTAAAAGTAACAAATTATTGCAACGAAACGTCCGCCCAAGATGACGAATACCCAAGTTTGGGTGGCTGAAAAGTCGGTATGCTACCGTATGATGCGGAACTCTATCCGTCGGTTTACTTGCCGATTTTCTTCAGTGTCGTTGGGCTTGAGGGGACGATCGGCGCCGTAGCCCTTCTGAAGCAGGCGGGTTGCGATGATTCCATGGCTGACCAGGTGATTAGCAACCGATTGAGAGCGTTTCTGGGAAAGCGAAAGATTGTAGGATGGTGCACCGACATTGTCAGTGTGTCCGCTGATCTCCACGCGGATTTTGGGATTTTCATTCAAGAACCGTTGAATCCTATCCAGTTCGGTGATGGACTTATCCTTGAGTTCGTATTTGTTCACATCAAAAAACAAATTATTTAACACTGCCGAGGCGCCCATTTCCACAGGGTCCAGGAAGATATCCAGTGTCAGTGGTATGAAACTGTTCTCAACTTCGTAATTGAAGTTTACACTCTGAAAGAGGTAGCCTTGCTGGTTGACAAACAACCCGTAGTCTGCCCCCTGCGTCAACACCATTAAGTACTCGCCGGTTAAGGAGTCTGATTGAACATAGGAGGTCAGTTCATTCTTATTAATATTGAACAATTCCACTTTTGCTTTTAACGGCTTCCCTGACTTCCTATCGCGCACAATTCCTTTTACATAATTACTTTTATATTGAAGCTGTAGTTCTTCGGGCACGGTGAGTTCAAAAATCTTCGATGAATTGATTCTGTGATTGTCCTCATGAGAATAGAAACCGCGTTGCCCGTCGGCGGTGATAAATAAAGAAAATTGGTCTTCGTGGTTATTGACCGGAAATCCGAAATTGACAGGGGCAGTCCATTGCCCGTTTTCCCGTTCGCTCTTATAGATGTCATACCCGCCGAAACCAGGCTTGCCATTGGAGGCAAAAAATAATGTGCGCCCATTGACATGAATGAAAGGTGAAATCTCTTCGTAGTTGGTGTTGATCTTATCTCCGAGGTTCTCGGCCTTGGTCCACTTATTATCCTCCAGCCGGTAGGACAGGTAGATGTCTTTGTTGCCAATGCCTCCTCTTCTGTCGGAAACAAAAAATAACATCCTGCCGTCGGCCGACAAAGAGGGCTGGGATTCCCATGCGGCGGAGTTTATTTCCGGTCCGAGGTTAACCGGCTTTGTCCACTCATTGCCAATTTTCCTGCTTTCGAAAAGATCACAGCTACCGTAGCCTTTCCTGCCGATACACGAAGTAAAAATCAGCTGACGTCCATCGGCAGAGATCGTGCAGGTCCCTTCATTCAATCTTGAGTTAATGCTCGTAGAAATGGGAGTAGGCCTGGTCCATCTTCCTTGAGGGTCTTTCTTACAGACTACCAGATCTTCGTCATCATCCGGACCTCCTCCTACCCGTCTGGTAAAAATAAGTTCTTGCTCATCGGCGGTGAGTACTGGAAAGTATTGCATGGCAAATGCGTTGACCGTATCGCTTAGTTCATGTGGCTTGAACTGAGAAGAAATTTTCATGTTTCGCAAAGCGTATTGGGCATTGCGTTTCCACAAAGCCGCCTGATCGATTTTCTGTTTATTCAAAATTTCCGAGTCGAGGAACCGATCGAGAAATTGTTGTGATTTTTCATACTCCCCTTGCAGTAGATAGTTTTCCCCAAGCTCAAAAAAGTAGGCTTTCTGCTTCTTTGGATCTGCCGTGAGGTACAGTCCTTTTAAAAAAAGTTCGGTGGACTTTTGATAATCCCGCAAGGTCTTATAAATCAATGCCTGTCGAAAATAGGCTTCAGAGAAGTTCTTGTCTTTGTCAAGTGCCTGAT
>JAYWDR010000081.1:0-2478 GCA_043779735.1 Cyclobacteriaceae bacterium
ATAAAAGAACATACCCGCTTTGATGCTGAATATAGGCGCACTATTTTGAAAATAGCCACGGTCACTGCTTCGGATGAATCTACAGGCGGACTATGGGGAAAGGAATATAAAAAATCAACGGGTGTGGAGCAGGCAGAACTTCTATCACTGCTTTCCAGCGTTCATCATGATGAAAACTTTACAGAAACTGTTTTGGTGCCTGCACTTTCCTCCGGTGATCAGAATGTGAGAATGGTGGCCGCTGATGAAATTGGGAATTACAAGAATAAACAATTCATCCAGCCGCTGGTAGATTACCTTGTGAGGTCTACCGATGAAGGTGAAATACAGCACGCAAAAGTTGCACTACTTCAATTGGTGGACAAAGATAATTGTGACTTTATCACATTCAAGATGAGTACAGCCCCCGCCAAGAACAAGGTCGTGATGCTGCAGATTGTTGCAGATCGAAGGGCAGTTCGCAATTTTGATGCCGTGGTAGGATATTGCAATTCAAAGGACTCTGTGGTAAAGAATGCCGCCTATGAAGCATTGTCCAGAGTATCTTCCCCTCCCTGGTTGTGGATGTTACTGAAAATGCTATTGGCCAGTAACAATGACAAAGAGATTAAGGCGCTCCAGTCAGCGATAATATCCGGGCTCAGTAGCCACTCCATCGCCCAGATCAACGATGCGTACGAACGAGACAAAGTAAAGCTATTGCCGGTATTGGGATTCCTTCGCGACAAAGAAGCATTGGAGAAAGTGAGGTCCACATTTTATGGGGGAACTGAAAATGAAAGGGAAATAGCATTTAATACCCTTTGCAACTGGAGCAATGAAGAAGCCAGCAGGACATTGCTTTCCATCAGGAAGGACGCTAATCTGAAAGGATACCACGATCGTGCTTTTAGCTCCTTCCTTGTTCAGGTGGTCAAGTCATCCTGGCCAGACGATGAAAAATTGTTGATGCTCAGAGAGGCAATGACGGTGGCCGTTTCCAGGCAAGAGAAAGTTTCTGTGCTACGAGCCGTTGGAGGTTTGCGGTCATTCTTATCGCTTGTTTTTGTGGCAAACTATTTCGACGATGGGGATGCATCAGGTGCTGCCAGTCAGGCAGCGATGCAAATAGCATTGCCCACAGCGGACGCAAAGCCAGGGCTTAATGGTAGGGTCGTGCAGAGTATTTTACAAAAAGTTTTGACTAAGCTGACTGCTGCCGATAGTCAGTACGATCGTATTGATGTAGCCTCTTATCTGGAGAAATTGCCGCGCGTGAAGGGCTATGAGCCGATCTTTAATGGCAAAGACCTGAATGGCTGGCAAGGGTTAGTTGAGAATCCTATTGCAAGGGCTAAAATGTCAAAAGAGGTATTGGCTGCGAAGCAGAAAGCAGCGAACGCCAAAGTGGGTGAAAGCTGGACCACACGAGATGGAGCCATTTGGTTCAGCGGCGACGGAGCTAATCTATGTACGACACGTACATATGGTGACTTTGAAATGATTGTCGATTGGAAGATTTCCAAAAATGGCGATAGCGGAATTTATTTGAGGGGTACTCCACAGGTGCAGATTTGGGATATTGCCCGCATTGCTGACGGTGCTCAGGTTGGTTCTGGCGGACTCTACAATAATCAGAAGGAAAGAAGCACACCCCTCGTAGTGGCTGATAATCATATTGGTGAATGGAATACGTTACGCATTGCTATGGTCGGCGATCATGTTACGGTATATCTGAATGGTGTGCTCGTGGTAGACCATGTGGTTATGGAAAATTATTGGGACCGGAAGATCCCGATTTTTTCGGAGGAAGCCATTGAGTTGCAGGCACACGGTACTGAATTGGCCTTCCGTAATATTTATGTAAATGAATTAAGTCATAAGCCTGCGGCACTGGCAAAAGAAGAACAGCAGCAGGGATTTGAACTGCTTTTTAATGGGAAAGACATCGACAATTGGGTAGGCAACAAAATTGACTATGTAGTAGAAGGTAACGACCTGGCAATTTATCCCATTCAGGGTAATCACGGCAATCTTTACACTGAAAAAGAGTTTTCTGATTTTGTTTTTCGATTTGAATTTCAACTTACGCCAGGTGCCAACAACGGACTGGGAATCCATGCACCCCTTGAAGGAGATGCAGCATATGTTGGTAAGGAAATACAAATAATCGACAACTCGGCATCCATATATTCGACTCTACAGCCCTATCAATACCATGGATCAGTTTACGGCGTCATAGCCTCGAAGCGTGAGTACCTCAGGCCTGTTGGAGAATGGAATGAAGAAGAGGTATACGTAAAAGGCGACTACATCAAAGTTACGCTGAATGGAACGGTGATCACGGAAGGTGATATGAAAAAGGTATCTAAGAATGGAACGATGGATCATAAAGATCATCCGGGCTTGGATCGGCACACGGGGCACATTGGATTTTTAGGACATGGCTCAGTGGTTAAGTTTAGAAATATCAGGGTAAAAGTGCTAAAACCAGGAAAA
>JAYWDR010000082.1:0-2477 GCA_043779735.1 Cyclobacteriaceae bacterium
GGTAGTCATTAACCAGAGTATCGGTTGGGGAAAAAATCCGGTGGTACAGGCCGATTCTTTTAAGATCCTCGGCTTTCCTGATCATGGTACTTTCAGTGAATACCTGGTAATCTCCAGGCGGCAAATCGTTGAAAAGCCCGAACACCTCTCATTTGAAGAAGCATTCACACAAATTAACCCCTGCAATCGATGAAGTCTTCCCGCTTGATCAGGTTAATAAAGCCTTCACGCGAATGGAAGAAGGTGGACATTTTGGAAAAATACTATTGAAGATTGTCTAATCTGTAGAAATCATGAGCAAATTCCCCATCACTGACAAAACTGAAATCACCCGCCTTCCCAAGCGGGGCGTAAATGAGAAAGACGTCGTCTATTCAATTTTGGACGAGGCACTCTATTGCACTCTTGCCTTTGCGAAAGACGGCCAGCCCTTTCAGATCCCCACAGGTTTTTGCAGAATTAATGACACTCTTTACGTTCACGGGAGTGTAGGGAGTCACTACCTGCGCGAAATGGCCTCCAAGAGATTCCCGGTCTGCATCAGTGTCACACATATTGATGGCCTTGTTTTGGCACGTTCAGCGTTCCATCATTCAGTCAATTACAGGTCTGTAATTATTTTTAGTGAGCCTGAAATAGTGACTGACAAAGGGGAAGTTTACAAAATCCTGGAAGCCTTCACCGAAAAAATGTGCCCTGGTCGCTGGGCCGATGTGCGCAAGCCGACCGAAAATGAGTGGAAACAGACCATGGTATTGAGCTTCAAAATAAGCGAAGCGTCAGCCAAGGTCAGGACAGGTCCGCCAAAAGACGATGCCGAAGACTATTCGTTGGACGTTTGGGCAGGCTTACAACCATTCAGGATGGTAAAGTTGCCAGTCGTGCCGGACCCCGCGCTAAAACAAGATGTGGCAGTACCAGCCTACTTGAAATAAGTTTATCTCTTTCAATCGCCAAAACATGGATGCCTCCAGCCTGGAAAAGCTTTGTATGAGTTTCAAGGGCACCACGCAGGACATTAAGTGGAAGAATGATTTATGTTACCTGGTAGGGGAAAAAATGTATTGTGTCACCAGCCTCCAGGGGTTTCAGTATGTTTCCTTTAAGGCCTCGCCTGAAGATTTCTCCGCTTTGATCGAAAGGGAGGGCATCCTCCCTGCTCCTTATTCTGCCCGGTATCACTGGGTAATGGTTGACAATGTGCGCGCACTCAACCCTAGTGAATGGAGAAATTTTATTCAAAAATCGTATGAGATGGTCCTTGAGAAGCTACCGAAGAAGAAAAAAGACAGCATTTAGAATCGCATTCAGAGTAGTTTGATCGGCAGATTTTTTTCTCAAACATGTATTAGAAAGGTAATGGTCACGTAATTACTTATTTCTACTAAGGTGATCCCTGCCGGGATCTGCGTACTCACTGGTGCAGTGAATGCTCAATTGACATTACTTGCCACGGCCTTCAGCCATGAGCGGACCCTACAACCCTCCAACCAAATAAAAACGCTATCTTTGCGGCTTCTAATTAGAAAATTCCGCTAAAAAACGGCTTTTGTAAGGCTGAACTGGATTGATAGCAAAGCGGTTTGACATATTGACTGGCAAGAAAACTAGGAAACACTAACTCAATTCACTTCATGGGCAGACCTCCCGTATTACCGAAAAAGAAAAAAGACGGATTCTACATTGAAATTCGCAATAAAGGTGCAAAATCAGGCACCATTATCATCCGAGACAATGAGCAGGCCATGATGCAGGCAGCCAAGCAGTATGAAACCACCAAAGACGTGATCATTCTGGGCAAGCACGAAAATGGCAAGCGCGTGGATGATGGTCGGAAGAAAGTAAAGTCTTAAAGACCCTTCCTATTACACCCTGTTAGAAAGGTAAGTCGTCCGTCAAAGTAGAAGAAGAGTCCGTCAAAGTAGAAGAAGAGCCTGAGGTAAACGGCTCATCTCCCATACGATCTGCTACAGGACTACTGTTTCCACTCTTTTCAATTTTCCAGGCGCGCGCTTCCGTGTACCAGCGACTGTTGTATTCACGGCTCTCCAGTTCTACAGCTACATTCACAAGGTCGCCAACGGCCACATTAAATTGATCAATTTTATCTCCCCAGACCGAGAGACAGACTTTCTTGGGGTATTGCGATTGTGTCTCCACAATAAATTCTTGCTTCTTCCACTGTCCTTTCTTGCCCATGCCTGTTTGTACAGGCAGCAGTTGGATGACTTTTCCTTTTAATTCCATACTCATAGCACAATGTTACTATTTTTCCCTGATCCTTTTAAAAAATTCGTCTATCAACATTTTACTTTCCTTACCCCTGACAGCTTTAGTGACTTCCGTTCGCGGATGAAGCAAGGTCGATTTTACTAATGAAAAACCACGCTGCAAGTCCGCCGCACCATACACCAGCTTCTGCAATTGCACCCAATGCAGTGCTCCTGCACACATCGCACAAGGCTCTAGAGTGACAT
>JAYWDR010000083.1:0-2464 GCA_043779735.1 Cyclobacteriaceae bacterium
TGCATTTTTTGGGCGTAGTTGCCTTCCGGGAGCATGTCCAATACGACCAGGTCCGGCAGCAGATCATTATTGTAATCCGCCACATCCATTCCCATCGAGAAGAGTGATGTATGATCCATCGCGAGGGGAAGCTGGTCGATGAATGTTCCATCCCGGTTATTGATGTATAAATAATCCGCCTCTTCAAAATCATTGGCTACATAGATATCCGGCCACCCATCCTGGTTAACATCTGCCGTGCTAATGCCAAGACTAAACGTGAAAACCGTAGACTGGATGCCGGCGCTGCGCGAGACATCGGTAAAATGCCCTTTGTCATTCCGGTATAATTTATTAGCAAGGATACTATCTGCTTTTTGCGTGCGGGTCTGTAAATAGTCAAGGTAGCCGCGGGCATATTTAGGATCCGACTGATTAATCAAGAACATGTCGAGATCGCCATCGTTGTCGTAGTCAAAAAAGGAAGCTTGCGTGGAATATCCGGAATCGTTGAGGCCGACAGATGCGGCACTTTCCGTAAACGTAAGATCGCGATTGTTGATGTAGAGAAGATTCGTGCGATCATTTGGATTGGGTAGCCCTGAACGACAGATGTAAATGTCCAGCCACCCATCCTCATTTATATCTACCATGGTAGCGCCGGTGCACCAGCCATCCTTCGCTCCAATACCCGCTTTATCAGAAATGTCATCAAATTCTAAATCCCCCTGATTCAGAAAAAGTTTATTCTTCACCATGTTGCCGGTAAAAAGTACATCGGGCAAACCGTCATTATTTATGTCGCCAACCGCAACGCCGCCTCCATTATAAAAGTAGGGGTAACTCAGAATGCTGAAATCAGGATTGTCCTCTTTTAGGAGGTTCTTAAAGTCAATGCCCGTTTCGCTTGCCGATAACCTGGTAAACAAAGCCGATTCCTTACGGCAACCCGTTACGAACAACAGCGTGCTGACAATGAATAAGAAGTTTCTTATTATAATTTTCAATAAAGAGGCCGTTTACTCTGCCATTATTTTACGGTAAATAAGTCCACGATCGGTTTCTATTTTCAGGATAACAAAGCCATGAACAGTCTTGTCAAATTCAACACGTAGAATACCTTCGATGGTAGAAGAATGGGTGCTATTGATTTTTCGGCCGGTAATATCGATCAAGTCCACCTGAACTACTGGTCGTTTTAGATTCTTTATTTGGATCGTGCCGCTTGCAGGATTAGGATACACGATGACGTCTTGCCCATTTTCGCTTGCTACAGAAGTAACGGCCTCTACGTTCCACAACGTCTTGAGCGTTTCAATTTCATTGGGCGCGAGCGCTTTGTTGTAAATTCGTACCTCGTCCAGTATTCCTCTCAAAAAATAATTTGATATACTCACGTCTTTCCTGCCAAAGGTAATCGCCTTATTGGTCAGTGCCATCGGTCCTGCATCCGCGAGAAACGTATCCAATAGCCCATCAGCATAGAGTTCCATGGAGTAATTTGTGTACACCACAGTAAAGTGATAGAAATGATTCAACGCCAGGGGGAAAGTACTATCAAGGTCTTTCGTGGAAGAATTGGTCTTCACCGTCCATCGCAATTTTTTGTCGGGTGTTACTGATACTTTCCACCGTTCCTCCCAACTGCCGTGCGAGAGTATGAATGATTCCTGTGTCACAGCATCCAGGCTCACCCAAAAGGAGAGGGTAATTTCGTTTTGAAAATCGAGGCTTGATGTGTTATTGATATAAATAATGTCCGAGCCCGATGAAAACCGATAGGCTTTGTTTGCTTCCCCACGCGAATCGAAAGTAAGCTGAGCATTTTCCAGGATGGCGTTGTATCCATTACCGCTATAGTCCAATGTATTACCATCGAGTGGAAAATAGGCTAACGGTCCAGTTGTTCCAGTACTCATCTTCTTAACCAATACCGGCTTTTTCGATATTGCTTTCAAGCCGTCTGAATTTGTAACCTCACACAAAATTTCAAACAACCCTTCATTCTGCGGAAGGCCCCAGTTGACCAACGAACCGCTCTGATTGATGATCAAGCCACCCGGAAGGGTCCACGTGTATTGGAGAAGTCCTCCGGCTTTATTGGTGGCTGTACAATTAATTACGGCGGTATTGCCAGTGTAGTACCAGGTTTTATCAACACCAAACCCGGTAATGACCGGCGGAACGGGTATGCGGGCAACAACATGCATGGTTAAACTATCCTTGACTGTTACGGGACCCACCACCACGTTCAGGCGCAGCGAGTATTGGCCTGCTACCGCGGGGGCCGTCCATGAAAAAGTATTTGTGGAAGATGAGCTGGATAAAATTCCATTCACATACCAAGTGTACGTGGCAGCGGGTGCATTTTCTATCGAGCTGTAAACAGGCACCAGTTGATTGAATTCTACCAGCGTATCCACAACCGCCAGTGATTTGATCCTGGCTTTGCCGGCAAAGTCATATCCGTAATGATAATCCACAA
>JAYWDR010000084.1:0-2458 GCA_043779735.1 Cyclobacteriaceae bacterium
CGGTCCAGGATGGCATCTGCGATAGTACCTTCTCCAATTAGTTCATGCCACCCGGAGACGGGGATTTGCGAGGTCAATATTATGGAGGCCTGCTCGTGACGATCTTCAATTAGATCCATTAAAGCCTGTCGGCTGATACTGTCAAAAGGAGCTAACCCAAAATCATCCAGCACCAGCAGAGAGCTGCGTTTAATTCGTTTGATCAACTTCAGGTAAGTACCGTCCAACCTTGCGGTTTTGAGTAATTCCATTAAGCGGGCCGTGTTGTAATAAATTGTCTTGCAAAGCATAGTACAGGCGTGATTTCCGATAGCCTGAGCCAAATAACTTTTTCCTACACCGGTTGAGCCAGTGATGATGATATTTTGATGTTGCGAGATGAACTCCAAGGTCAAGAGCCGTTCCAAATTATTTTTATCGAGATTTCTGTGTGAGGTGTAGTCAATATCACGGATGGAGGCATGAAGTTTAAATCCAGCACGATGCACAAGGTTTTTGATTTTGCGGTGTTGCCGGACTTCCCATTCCTGATCAACAAGCAAAGCGGTGTACTCATCGGTAGAGTAATCAGCATACATTTTCTCTTGTACGGCTGCGTGATGAACTTGTGCCATGCCGTGCAGGCGCAATTGCTTCATCTTTTCAATAGTGGTATGATTGTTCATAAATATATTGGGTTTGGTTAATTTATTGGTACTGATCAGCACCACGGATATTTGATGTTGTGGAATATGGTTCCGGTTTTCCAGGGGGAGATCGAGTTGATCCATCCCATTCTTCAGCACATTTTCAATCGTTCTGTAGGAACATCGCTCAGCGAAAAACATTTGCTGACAGGCTTTTTCAATGCGACTCTTGTCATACAGGCGGGTCAGGTGAACAATACCCTGTGCTTGTTTATAGCCGATCTCCGGATAACTATATTGAAGGATGAGTTTGGTGATGTACTCAACGGTCTTGGGACCTATGTACTGAGCTTTTTCCTGGAAAAAGGTGAGGCTCCACTGAGTATAAGCCAGGTGAGTACTTGACATGTGATCCTGCTGAACAGAATAGGCACCTGCCTGATAATTGCGTTTATGAGTACACAGCCTTTCATGATTGTAGAATATCTCAACGGCACTTTCTGTATAGCTGACCTCTACATGTTTGCCTATGAAGCGGTGCGGTACACTGTAATAATGCTTATCCTCTGACAGGAAGATGTGCCCCATCAACTGCACCTTGGCCCTGCGGTAGTTCCGTATTTCGTAGGAAGTTGGTGGCAGGGGACGGAGGTAATTCTTTTCGGCAGATGCAAATAACTCCTTCCGGCTATATTCGGTAAGCTGGAACAAGTAATTGTTGTACTCGACCAGAAGCTCACGGATGGCATCGTTAAGTTCTCTTAAGGAAAAGAATGTTATTTTACTCAAGGGATAAAAGATCCGCTGATAGACCAGTTTAACAGCGCCCTCTACGAGCGCTTTGTCTTGTGGACTATAAGGCCTTGCCGGATCAATCACGCAGCCATAGTGCAGGGCAAAGTCTTTTAATGTCTTGTTGATTACAGGTTCGTATTTGCACGCTTTGGAAACGGCAGATTTGAGATTATCCGAAACAATCGCCTGGGGTACGCCTCCAAAATACTCCACGCTGCGCCTTATGCTGCCGATTAAGTCTTCACGCTTCTGACTCAGTGTTGCTTCTACGAACGTATACTGACTGCTGGGAAGAATACCCACAAAGACTTCCGTCTCAATTTGCTCACCCGTTGCTTTATCGATAAAGAAAAGTTTCTTCCCCGTATAATCGACATACACCTTTTCGCCGGCTTTGTGATTAAGTTTCCCGCTAACCCTGTGCTTATTGGCCCATAGATTATAGTGCCGCGTAAATTGGGTATAGGCATATCCGCCGGAATGTTTTTCAACATACCAGTGCCACAAAGCAAGTAGCGTACAGCCCGGCCTCTTTAGCTCCGTTAAGAAGTAATCGAAATAGCTGGCCAGTTCTTCATACCGCGCTTGAGACACCTCCGATTGAGGAGCGCACAGTTCCTTTAACACCCGGTCTTCCAGTGCCAGCAAACCTTCATAACTGTAGTTTAACCCCTCTAAAAGCCGCATATAGTCGTTGACTGTGTTGCGGCTTAACTGAAGTATCTGAGCAGCCTTCCGGTTGCTGACTCCTTGCTTTTTGAGTGTGATTAATTGTTTTAGATCCATGATATCTATGCGTTTTCCGGCCATCGCGTTGTCGTTTAAAACGCGAGTTGCGAAATCTCATAGAAAGTGGCATGGTGGCGACCGAAATCAGACTCGATTCCGGCCAGAATATCAACCAAACTGGCACAATGGCGAGCGAAATAAGTGGCACAACGGTGACCGAAATACAACTCAGCTCACTGGCACGGTATCAGCGAAATACCCGGCCCAACATCACCGAAATAGGTGGCACAATGAGGAGCGAATTATCT
>JAYWDR010000085.1:0-2457 GCA_043779735.1 Cyclobacteriaceae bacterium
TCGAGATCAGCAACCGCTACGCCTGGCATGTTCCGGCCAAGGTAAGACCAATCAGCACCTCGGTTAGTGCAGACGTATACACCACGAAGTCCGCCCGCATACACTATGTTTTCATTGATGGGATCTTCCAATAATACATTAATGGGTTCATCAGGTAATCCTGCGGCAATGCTCCTCCAGTGTTTTCCATAGTCGTCCGAGATGTATGCGTAACTGTGAAGGTCATCGTAGTTAAGTCCGGTCATGGCCACATAGACGCGTCCTTTTGCAAAACGAGACGGACAGATACTTCTGATATAATGGTTGGCAAGTCCTGAAGAATTCTCTTCCCAAGTGGCACCATCATTCCTGGAAACCCAAAAAGATCCTTTGTCGGTGCCGGCATAGAGTAGCCCCTTTTCAATCTTTGATTCGACAAGAGCTCCGGCAGCAAAAGACTTCTTTTCTTTTATTGACGAAATGGAAATATTTGGACTTATCACCTTCCACTGATCTCCACGGTCCGTACTTTTGAAGATGAAGTTTCCACCATGGTACAGCGTCTTGCTTTGGTTAGCCGAAATGAAATACGGCGTAACATAGTTGAAACGAAGCGTATCCTTGTATTCCTTGGGAAGTTTCGGCATAATACCTACGGCTATGTCTGTATGTCGGTCCAGTCTGACCGCGTCCCCATGTTGCCTGCTGTAGTATAGGGTGGCGTTATCTTCGGGATCAACCTGAGTCACGCAACCATCTCCGCCGTCCCATGGATCAATCCAAACATATTTCCAGGGGTCGGGAAAACGGACATTGATTTCTTTTGGCGGTCCGCATACGGTTGCATCATCTTGTGTCCCACCGTAGATTGTGTAACTGGACCGATCTATTGTGATGTCATAGAATTCTCCGATGGGAATATTATTATAGTGAACCCACGATAAGCCGGTATCGTAGCTGACATACAACCCGCCGTCATTGCCCAATGCCAGATGTTGTGGATTTTCTGGGTCGATCCATAATTCACATTGATCCAGGTGCAGTCCCTGGGCAAGGCTTGCGTTCATGCGCGTCACCTTGCCGCCAATGAAATCAAATGACTTTCCTCCGTCCACGCTGTGGGCAAGCCGGATGCCCAGGCAGAATACATCTTCATCGTTCCTGGGATTGACATACACATCAGTGAAATACCATCCAATGCTAAGAAAAATCTTGAAGGGACCATCGTGAGTCTTCGTCCAGGTTTGTCCGCCGTCGATTGTTTTGTAAAGTTCCGCTGAGTGATCGTTATCATTCCCGCGATTGTCGACAAGAGCATAGGCCTTGGATGGATTTGAAGAGGAAACGGCTAGACCTATTCGCCCCACCTTCGGACCGGAAGGAAGGCCTTTCGCAGATACGGTCCAGGTCTTGCCGCCATCGATACTTCTGTACACACCGCTATTTTTCCCACTGATGCCTGGGTAGACTTCCCACAAGGAGGCATACATTATTTGAGGGTTGGTGGGAGCGATGACCACGTCGTTGGCGCCGGTGGCATCATCGATGTACAGCACCTGTTCCCAGGTTTTTCCTCCGTTGGCGGTCCTATACAATCCGCGGTTTTTGTTCTTCGACCACAAGTGACCCAGCACGGAGACCAACACAATGTTCGGATCTTTGGGATGGATAGCAATTTCAGCAATTGACCAGGAGTCTTCAAGGCCTATGTGCTGCCAGGTTTTCCCAGCGTCATCAGAACGGTACATGCCAGTACCGGGGAGCGTGAAGTTTCGTTGTTTTTTCAGATTTTCCCCCGTGCCCAGATAAATGATGGAAGGGTCAGAAGGTGCAAGTTCCATATCGCCTATGCCGAGCGAAGCCTGCTCTTCAAAAATTGGATTCCAGCTAACACCGTGGTTGATGGTTTTCCACAGTCCGCCCGAGCCAAATCCCACATACATGGTGCCGGGGTTTGTAGGGTCCACTTGCACGACATCCGCTCTCGCTGAATTCAACAAGGGCCCTAGTGATATCCACTCCAGTTTATAATTTGTTTCTGATTTCATGGACTGGTAAGTACGAAACGAAACTTCTAAGGGAGAGGCGGGCTGCTGGGCGTAGAGGGGTGCTACAAGCATTGGCGCGCAAACGAAATCGGTGCAAAGAATCAGTGAGAAAAAGGTTTTGACTACCGCTTTTTTCATGGTATCAGAGTGTTAATACAAGTCAATTCAGACCAATTTGCGTATGTAATATTGTATTATTTCAGAATATCTTTAGTATCAAAGGATCTAGCGGTACACTATGGTGAAGAAAAAGAGCAACCCTATTCCTTATGAATTTGTGTTGGAGCGCCTCAGCCGCCTGGACATCACGGTTAAGGCATTCTTCGGGTGTCACTCGATCTACTATGGTGACAAGATCCTGGCGGTACTTCGCAACAAGAAAGACCATCCCAACGACAATGGTGTCTGGCTTGCAACTTCACAAGAGCAT
>JAYWDR010000086.1:0-18405 GCA_043779735.1 Cyclobacteriaceae bacterium
GATGAGTTCAAGCTTGCCTACGATCAGTAATTGACGACCCCATTTGCACATTAGACCTCTTTACGCGAATTTTCACAGTCAAATTCTCACCATGCAAAAGCACAACGCAATCGTTATTACAGCTGGCTATCTGGATTCCAGCAGCGGTAAAACAGCCCACGGCCTTATTCGAGGCACGGACCGCTTTACTATTTTGGCTGTGATAGATCACAAACATGCGGGTAAAGATGCTGGAGAAGTGCTTGACGGAAAGAAGCGAAATATTCCTGTGTATGGATCGATCGCAGAGTTTGTTATGAAGAGTCCGGTGAAGGCAGAATATTGTGTGCTGGGTGTTGCCACCAAAGGAGGAGTGATCCCTGATTCGCTCCGCATCTTGTTGCGGGAAGCTTTGGAAAATAATTATCATTTGGTGAACGGCCTTCATGATTATGTGTCAGATCATCCTGATTTGGCAGAGCTGGCCATGACCAAAGGCCTCCAGATTATTGATGTGCGCAAGCCAAAGAAATTCAAGGACCTCCATTTTTGGTCTGGCCGGATTGCTAAAGTACACTGTCCCAAGATTGCGGTATTGGGCACTGATTGTGCTTTGGGCAAACGGACTACGACACGCTTTCTCACAGAAGCCATGCGCAAGGCTGGTTTTAAAGCGGAAATGATTTACACTGGCCAAACCGGCTGGATGCAGGGAGCCAAGTATGGATTCATTTTTGATTCTACACTGAACGACTTTATTTCTGGCGAAATGGAGCATGCCATTGTTCAATGCTGGGAAGAGGCAAAGCCCGATATTATTTTTATTGAGGGTCAATCTTCTTTGCGAAACCCGAGCGGGCCGGCAGGAGCTGAGTGGATCATATCCGCCGCCGCGGACGGCGTTGTGCTTCAACACAATCCGGCTCGAAAGCAATACAAAGACATGGAATATTATCCTGCCTACCTGCCTGATCCGAAGGACGAAATTGAGCTTATCAGGATTTATGGCGCACCGACGGTGGCCCTTACCATCAATACAGATAAGATGATAGAAAAGGAAGCCCGTGACTATGCGGCCAAATACCAAAAGGCACTTGGGATTCCTGCGATTCTTCCTCTGGAAGACGGCGTAGAACAATTAATACCCATCTTTAGAGATATGATCGAAAAGCCGGTCGTGCAAGTTTGATTAAAATGTAAAGAACCTCTCAGGATGAAAATAAAGAAAATCAAAGTGTGGAGTGCTGATTTGGGTAACAGGAAACCTTACACCATCGCATTCAAGACCATCGATGAAGTCCTCAATGCTTTTGTAGAGATCACCCTCGACAATGGCATCACAGGAATCGGGGCAGCCATGCCCAGTGAATATGTGACCGGCGAGAACTTGTCGCAGACCCAGGAAGCCCTGGCTGAAAAGAATATAGATTTCCTGGTTGGACGTGATATCCGCGAAATCAACCAATTGTTGCATGAGGTGCTTCTGAAATTTCCAAAGACTCCGGCAGCCCGGGCGGCCCTGGATATTGCCTTGCACGATGCCTTTACAAAATTGTTGGGTATTCCGCTAGTGAAGTACCTTGGTCAGAAGATTCAGTCAATGCCTACCTCGAACACGATCGGTATCAAGAATGTGGAGGAAACATTGAAAGAGGCCGAAGAGTACGCACGACTGGGGTTTAAGGCATTAAAAATAAAGATTGGCAAAGATCTCGAGGAAGACATTGAACGACTGGTGAAATTGCGTGAAAGATTTGGAAATAAATTTTTTATCCGGATCGATGCAAACCAAGGCTATACTTCTGCGATGACCATCGAGTTTTATGCGCGAACAAAGAGTCTGGATATTGAATTGATTGAACAGCCGTTGCCGGCGAAGGCGGTATCGGAGATAAGAAAATTGCCTGAAGAGGTTCGGCAAGTGATTGCTGCCGATGAATCGCTGCTCTCACCGAAAGACGCACTTGAATTAGTGAAGCCACCTCGGGCCGTTGGAATTTTCAACATCAAGTTGATGAAGTGCGGAGGAATAAGCCAAGGCCTGAAAATCGCGGATATTGCATTTCAGGAAAAAATTGATCTTTTCTGGGGTTGCAATGATGAGAGCATAATAAGTATCACGGCTGGTTTGCATGCTGCCTTTGCGTGTTCTCATACTCGCTATATTGACTTGGACGGAAGCCTTGACCTTGCTCATGATATTGTGAAGGGAGGGTTTATTTTACGCGATGGAATAATGCATTGCTCCGACAAACCCGGGCTGGGGGTGGAACGAATACTGTAGCAACTACCATTCAACACATCCAGAAACCCTTTTCCAATACCTGACGTAAAAATCTGACATGCGACTTTCTTTTTTGATTTCGGCTCTTATGATTGCACAAGGTTCACCTTGTGCACAAAACCTGACCCCAAAAATTATACAGGCCGACAACCTGATTAAACGATGGTCAACCGGCTCCAGAGATGTAGGACAGCAAATTGCCATCATGCCTCCGAGCCCAGGCGTGAAGGTCAACGAAGTGTATCTGGATCCTGCCTGGAAAAAATCCAGCATTGCTATTTATGGGTCGGATAAGTTGCTGGATGGCTTTCGTGTGAGATATGACCTTCGAGCCAACTCGATAGAATTCAACATCAACAATGAAATAAAAGTGTTGGATGTGAAAAAGGTAAAGTCCATGGTTTGGCTCGACTCGATGACATACATACCACACAATTTCGTCAATGGTAAGGAGTATTTGGTAAACAAAATCCCTATGACTTCGCTCATCGAAGTGCTTACGGAAGGAAAGACATCGCTGTACAAACGATATGCGTATTGGATCAAGAAGCCAGATTTTAATCCTGCTCTTGACGTCGGCAGCCCCGATGAACTGATTTACAAAGAGAACCTTTTCTATTATGGTGATGAGAAGGCATTGATGCCCGTGCCTGCGAAGAAAAAGGCGTTGCAAGCAGTGTTTGGCGATAAGCTGGCCGCAATAAGGGCTTTCATGAAGGAGCGTCAGCTTTCACTTTCCCGAGAGGATGATCTGGTTAAGATATTTGATTACTTCAATTCACTTCAATGATCACTTTGTCTGAATTATTTGGCCGACTCCTTGGCCTAATAAACCGTTGAATATCAGTGCCCTGAACCAGCGATGACACTCCCCATGCAGAGAAATCGTATGATCATTGTGTTTTTTTAAATTCTGCACTTGCTAACTCCGGCCCAGTTCCTATCTTTGCAGTCCTTTTTGCGGCACAAAACCCGCAAATCTGATTAAAAACAGCAAAATAGGTTTCAACCATGCCTGGAATTATAGGACGTAAGATTGGGATGACAAGCGTATATGGCCAAGATGGTCAGAATATTGCCTGTACTGTCATCGAGGCAGGGCCTTGTGTAGTCACTCAGGTCAAGAACGAACAGACCGACGGCTACAACGCCCTGCAATTGTCCTTCGGAGAGCAAAAAGAAAAGAACACATCCAAGCCGCTGGTAGGTCACTTCAAGAAAGCTAGTACCACACCCAAGCGGGATGTGGTTGAGTTTCGTGACTTCGGCGCAGAGTTCAACGCAATTGCCGAACTCGGCAAAGAGGTTCATATTCAGGATGTGTTTGCCGAAGGCGATTTTTTGGATGCTGTAGGCACCTCCAAGGGCCACGGTTTTCAAGGTGTAGTGAAGCGTTACGGCTTCGCAGGAGTAGGAGGTCAGACCCATGGTCAGCACAACCGTCTTCGCGCACCTGGTTCAATGGGTAACGCCTCCTTTGCATCACGAGTGATCAAAGGAAAGCGCCTTCCGGGCCGCATGGGCAACGACCGCGTGAAAGTCACCAACTTAAAAGTGGTGAAAATCATGGCGGAGCACAACCTGATCCTGGTCAGTGGATCTGTTCCAGGCGCGAAAAACTCAACCATAATTCTGCAAAAGTGATGGATGTAGCAATTACAAAATATAGCGGTGAAACCACCGGTCGGAAGGTAAGCCTGTCTACGGAGGTATTTGGTATCGAGCCTAACGACCATGCTATTTGGCTGGACGTGAAAAATCATTTGGCAAATCTTCGCCAGGGCACTCACAAGTCCAAGCAACGAAACGAGATCAGGGGTTCTTCAAAAAAGATTAAGAAGCAAAAGGGAACAGGTGGAGCCCGTGCGGGTAACATCAAGAACCCTCAGTTCAAAGGTGGTGGTCGTGTTTTTGGCCCAGCCCCCCGCGACTACTCTTTCAAGTTGAATAAGAAGGTTAAGGATTTGGCTCGCAGGTCAGCATTGACGTACAAGGCCAAAGACAATTCAATTGCCGTGATTGAGGACTTCAACTTCGAAGCCCCCAAGACCAAGCAGTACTTGAGCATGCTGCAGTCACTTGGAGCCAATTCGCTCAAGACTCTCCTGGTAATTCCTGAAAGTAATTTCAACATTGCCTCCTCAGGAAGAAATATCCAGAACACCAAAGTGATCACCGCATCGCAAATCAATACATACGACGTGATCAACGCCGATAAATTGATTTTGGTCGAGAGCTCGGTAGGAAAGATCGATAACCTTTTAAATAAGTAGTACGATGAGTATCCTGAAGCGTCCATTGGTTACCGAGAAGGTATCTTCCCTTAACGAAAAGGGGAAGTATGGTTTCATTGTTGATGTCGACGCCAACAAAGTAGAGATCAAGAATGCAGTAGAAAAGATGTACGGTGTGAATGTGGAGCGCGTCAATACAATCAGGATGATGGGTAAGTTGAAGGTGCGTTCCACCAAAGCCGGGATGCTGTCGGGCCGCAAGCCCCATTTCAAGAAGGCAATTGTGACCCTCGCCGAGGGTGAAGTGATAGATTTTTATGGGAACGTTTAAAATATAATCGATGGCATTAAAGAAATTAAGACCCATTACACCAGGCACAAGACATCGATTGTCGCCAGGTTTTGAAGACATCACTGAAGGTAGTCCGGAGAAGTCGCTATTGACTTCGCTGAAGAAGACAGGAGGCCGCAATAGCAATGGCCGCATGACCATGCGCTACATAGGCGGTGGCCACAAGCAAAAGTTGAGAGATATCGACTTCAAGCGCGACAAGTTTGGAGTGCCAGCGGTTGTGAAGTCAATTGAATACGATCCTACCAGGACGGCCCGGGTGGCCAAATTGTATTATGCGGATGGCTTCAAGTCGTACATTATTGCTCCACAAGGATTAAAAGTTGGCCAGAAAGTAACGTCGGGCGAAGACATCGCTCCGGAAGTCGGCAACACCTTGCCTCTTTCTAAAATACCCCTGGGAACGATCATACACAATGTAGAGAATAAGCCGGGCGGTGGAGCGACTATTGCACGCAGCGCTGGAACGTTTGTACAATTATTGGCAAGGGAAGGTGATTATGCCACCTTAAAGATGCCATCAGGTGAGATGCGGAATGTGTTGGCAAGATGCCTCGCCACCGTAGGCGCAGTGTCAAATCCTGACCACATGAACGAATCGGTGGGTAAAGCGGGTCGCAGTCGCTGGAGAGGTGTTCGTCCCCGTACTCGTGCCGTGGCCATGAACCCAGTTGATCACCCGATGGGTGGTGGTGAAGGAAGAGCATCTGGCGGTCATCCGAGATCACGCAAGGGATTGTTAGCGAAAGGGAAGAAGACTAGACACCCTAAGAAATATTCAGATCGTCTAATTGTTGCAAGGAGGAAAAAATAATGGGAAGGTCAATTAAAAAAGGTCCATACCTCGATGCGCGCCTCGCGAAGAAGGTGAGCACTATGGAACAGTCGGGAAAAAAATCGGTGATCAAAACCTGGTCACGTAGAAGCACGATTACTCCTGATTTAATAGGATTCACATTTGCCGTACACAATGGCAATAAGTTTATCCCGGTATATGTCACCGAGAATATGGTGGGTCATAAGTTAGGTGAGTTTGCGCCAACCCGGACATTCAAAGGGCATACTGGCAACAATAAGGCAGAAGCTGCTGGAGTTAAATAATCATTTGCATCTCCATGGAAACAACAGAAAAGAAAATAAAGAGGTCGGTAAAAAAGCGTGAGAAGATCAAAGCAGTGAAAGAGGCTGCTAAGCACGGTCCCGCGACCGCGCACCTGCACGATGTTCCCACCTCACCCCGCAAGATGCGTCTGGTGGCTGATTTAATTCGCGGAGAGAGGGTAGCGAAGGCATTGAATGTGCTCAAGTATGAAACAAAGCATCCCGCTGCGAGAATGGAAAAATTGCTGATGTCGGCAATTTCCAATTGGGAGTCAAAGAACAAGGATGTGAAGTTGGAAGAGGCGGATTTGTTTGTAAAAGAAGTATATGTAGGTGGTGGCCGCATGCTTAAGAGATTGCGTCCTGCCCCTCAGGGTCGTGCACATCGCGTAAGAAAGCGTTCCAATCACGTTACGTTGGTTGTCGATAGAATGCCGGTGCAATTGAAAGAAACAAAGAAGGTTGAAAAAGAAACCAAGGAATAATGGGACAAAAAATTAATCCTGTCGGCTTCCGCCTCGGCATCGTTCGTGGGTGGGACTCTAACTGGTTCGGAGGGAAAACATTTTCCGACAAACTGGTGGAAGACCACAAGATCAGAGAGTATATCGACGCGCGTATTCAAAAAGGCGGCATTGCTAAAGTGGTCATTGAACGCACTATCAAACGCATTACCCTGACCATTCATACGGCCCGGCCTGGTGTAGTCATAGGCAAAGGTGGGACAGAAGTCGACAAGATTAAGGAGGAATTAAAGAAATTGACAGGAAAGGATGTGCAGATTAACATCTTTGAGATCAAGCGTCCCGAACTGGATGCCAGGTTGGTGGGCGAGTCGATCGCACAGCAGCTGGAGGCCCGGATTTCCTATCGTAGAGCTATGAAACAGTCCATCGCATCGTCTATGCGTGTTGGGGCTGAAGGAATAAAGATAAAATTGTCTGGTCGTTTGGCAGGTGCTGACATGGCCAGAACGGAGCAGTACAAAGAGGGAAGGATTCCCCTTCATACACTTCGTGCCGATATTGATTACGCAATTTCAGAGGCGCAGACGGTGTATGGTAAGATAGGTATCAAAGTGTGGATTTTTAAGGGAGAGATTTTTGGCAAGCGTGACTTGTCACCAAACATTGGCATCGTTTCCCATAGTGAAAACAAAGGTCAGGGTGGTCCTCGTAGAGGGGGCGAGCGTGGAGAACGCAGAAGCGATGCAAGGGGAGACCGTGGTGGTGATAGACGAGGTGGTAGTGGCGGTGGAGACCGGGGCGGAAGGACTGGAGAGAATAGAGGCGGTCCACGAGGCGGCGGAAGAAGATAAGGCGAAAAAGACTAAAATAGGTTTTCAGCGATGTTACAACCGAAGCGAACAAAATACAGGAAATCACAAAAAGGACGTGTCAAGGGAATGGCAACCCGAGGACACACGATTGCTTTTGGGTCATTTGGTCTGAAGGCTGTGGAGATGGGGCTTCTGACAGCACGCCAACTCGAGGCTGCCCGTATCGCCGTCACGAGGGCAATGAAGCGTGAAGGTCAGGTATGGATTAGGGTATTCCCTGACAAGCCAATAACACGTAAGCCAGCCGAAGTTCGTATGGGTAAGGGTAAGGGAGCTCCGGAATATTGGGTGGCTTGCGTGAAGCCAGGTACTATTCTTTTCGAGGCTGGAGGCGTAACAAAAGCGTTGGCCTACGAAGCACTGAAGCTTGCCGATGGTAAGCTTCCGATTAAGACAAGATTTGTAGTACGAAGAGACTACGTAGAACAAGTATAAGAATATGAAGAGCACTGAGATCAAAGACTTGACTCTGGACGAGCTGAAAGAGAAACTTGGCAGCGAAAAGGAATCAATGCGCAAAATGAAGTTTGCTCACCAGGTGTCGGCTATTGAAAACCCGATGAAGATAAAGGAGACCCGCAGGCTTATTGCGCGGATCAACACATTATTGCGCCAAAAAGAAACGCAAAAGTAAAATCAGTATGGAAAGGAACTTAAGAAAAGAAAGGGTTGGGCGTGTGGTTAGCAATAAGATGCAAAAGACAATCACGATTGCTATTGATCGCAAAGTGAAGCATGCGATCTATGGCAAGTTCATGAACAAAACCACCAAATTGACGGCTCATGACGAAAAAAATGAGGCCGGCATCGGTGATACCGTGAAGATCATGGAGACCCGTCCCTTGAGCAAGAACAAGCGCTGGAGATTGGTGGAAGTACTTGAGAAAGCGAAATAGTTTAGTTCGACCGATAAAGAAAAGAAACATATGATACAGAGCGAATCCAGGCTAATAGTGGCCGACAATAGTGGAGCGAAGGAAGTGCTTTGCCTTCATGTACTGGGAGGAACCAGAAGGCGATATGCCTCTGTAGGCGATAAGATTGTAGTGACAGTAAAGTCAGCCATTCCAACCAGCCAGATTAAGAAAGGCACCGTATCAAAGGCCGTCATCGTTCGCACCAAGAAAGAGGTTAGAAGGAAGGATGGATCCTATATCCGTTTTGAGGATAATGCCGCCGTGCTATTAACACCGCAGGATGAGCCTCGTGGCACACGGATTTTTGGACCGGTTGCGCGCGAACTTCGCGAAAAGCAGTTTATGAAAATTATATCACTGGCCCCTGAAGTATTATAGTTTATGGAGAGGAAGTTCAACAAGCAGCCCAAGCTGAAAATTCGAAAAGGTGATACCGTGAAGGTGATTGCCGGAAACTACAGAAGTACACCTGATAAGGTGAATTCCGGTAAGGTGCTGGAAGTATTGCTTGAAAAAAACAGGGTCATTGTAGAGGGCATGAATATGGTGACCAAGCATCAAAAACCTTCTGCTGGAAAGCCGGAAGGTGGCATCAAGAAGACGGAAGCCTCTATTCATATCAGCAATGTTATGTTGCTGGATCCAGCCAGCGGAAAGGCTACCCGTGTGGGAAGGAAACTCAACGAGAAGGGTAAGCTTCAGCGATATTCTAAAAAGACAGGAGAATTCATTAAGTAATAAAGCCATGGCAACGCCAAGACTAAAAGAGAAATATACCAAGGAGATTGTTCCGGCGCTGAAAGAGAAGTTTCAGTATAAGTCGGTCATGCAAGTTCCCAGGATTGAGAAAATCTGTGTCAATAAAGGCATTGGTGCAGCGGTAGCCGATAAGAAGATGATCGATGTGGGGTTGGAAGAAATCACCGCGATCACAGGCCAGAAGGCCGTGCCCACCAGGTCCAAGAAGGATATATCTAATTTCAAATTGCGGAAGGATATTCCTATTGGCGTTAAGGTTACTTTGCGCGGTGAAAAAATGTACGAGTTTATGGACCGGCTTATGAATGTGGCCCTGCCTCGCGTGCGTGACTTCAAAGGAGTGAGCGACAAAGGATTTGATGGCCGCGGAAATTATACATTGGGAGTGAAAGAGCAGATCATTTTTCCTGAGATCTCGATTGATAAGGTTAGCAAGATCAACGGGATGGATATCACCTTTGTTACCTCGGCGGAAAGTGATGAAGAAAGCTATGAGCTCCTGAAGGCATTTGGGATGCCCTTTACCAGTAAAAAATAATCAGTGTTATGGCAAAACTGTCAATCATCGCAAGGGATAAGAAGAAAGAGAGACTGGTAGCGCGGTACAAGGTGAAGCGCCAGGCATTAAAATCCGCGGGCGATTGGGCGGGCCTCGATAAACTTCCGCGCAGTTCCTCGGCCGTCAGGCTACATAGCCGTTGTAAACTTACAGGCCGGCCACGAGGTTATATGAGCAAATTTGGCATTTGCCGGAATCAGTTTCGCCAGATGGCGCATGATGGCAAGATTCCAGGGATGACGAAAGCAAGCTGGTAATTTGAAGTAAAGCAAACGAATAAATATCTTTGCGGCCCCATTTTAGATCTGGAGAGCTATCAGGAGGCCGCCTTTAATTGAAAAGAACATGACAGACCCGATTGCAGACTACTTGACCCGGCTAAGAAACGCCATTAAATCACGCCATCGCGTGGTGGAGATGCCGGCGAGCAGCATCAAAAAGGAGATTACAAAGGTGTTGTTTGATAAAGGCTACATCCTCAATTATAAGTTTGAGGATACCGAAAACAAACAGGGCCTGATCAAGATTGCCTTGAAGTATAATCCTGAGACAAGAGATCCAGCAATCTCAAAGATTGACAGAATCAGTTCTCCTGGCTTAAGGCAGTATAAGCCAGCGGATGAGTTGCCTAAGGTTCTAAATGGCCTCGGTATCGCAATTTTGTCGACCTCCAAAGGAGTGATTACTGACAAGGAAGCTCGTGCCCTGAATGTCGGTGGTGAAGTATTGTGTTACGTTTATTAATAGTTAGAAAATGTCACGGATCGGCAGACTACCCATTGCGCTTCCTAACGGTGTGACTTGCACCTACTCGGAAGGAAATAAGAAAGTGACCGTAAAAGGTCCGAAGGGAGAACTACATCAGGTGCTCAAACCGAACTTCAAAGTGAAGGTCGAAAATGGCTCTGTGGAGGTATCACGGCCTACTGATGAAAAACCTGACCGCGCCCTTCATGGATTGTATCGCGCCCTGATCAACAACATGGTCATTGGTGTTAGCAAGGGATATAAGGAACAGCTCGAATTGATTGGTGTGGGTTACAAGGCATCTGCTCAGAGCAATGTGCTGGAACTTAGCTTAGGATATTCGCATGCCGTATTCCTGGCGGTGCCTTCAGAGTTAAAACTTCAGGCGTTACAGGAGAAAGGCTCAAACCCTATGATCATTCTGGAAGGAATCGACAAACAACTGGTCGGCCAGGTGGCGGCCAAAATAAAGTCCTTGAGAAAAGTGGAGCCTTACAAAGGCAAGGGTATCCGTTATGTAGGTGAATATGTTCGCAGAAAAGCTGGAAAGGCTGCTGCTAAATAAATAGAGGTTATGCCAACAAAGGTAAAGACAAGTCGCAGAGAGAGGATTAAAATGGGTATTCGCAAGAATATGGAAGGCACTTCACAGCGGCCGAGACTCTCCGTATTTCGCAGTAACAAAGCGATCTATGCTCAGATCATCGATGACTCTAAGGGTCATACAATTGCTTCAGCATCCTCTTCAGAAATTGAGAAGGCAAAGTTGAATCTTTTGACCTCAAAGTCAGTGGGTAAGAAAGTTGCTGAGATGGCGTTGGCCTCGGGTGTCAGCGAGATTGTTTTCGATCGCAATGGATACTTGTATCACGGAAACATAAAGGCTTTGGCCGAAGGTGCCAGAGAAGGTGGTTTAAAATTCTAAGCGAATGACACAAAGCAACGTCAGTACAGTAAAAGCCAGCGAGATTGATCTGAAAGAGAAGGTCGTTGCGATTCAACGCGTGGCCAAAGTAGTAAAGGGTGGTCGTAGGTTTAGTTTCGCTGCTATTGTGGTAGTAGGAGATGGCAACGGTGTAGTTGGGTATGGCTTAGGTAAAGCGAATGAGGTAACTGATGCGATTACAAAAGGCATTGATGATGCCAAGAAGCATTTAGTGAAAGTACCAATCATCCGGGGCACAGTCCCTCACGAATGCATTGGCAAGTTTGGTGGAGGCTTGGTATTGTTAAAGCCTGCGTCTCCTGGAACAGGGGTAATTGCAGGTGGAGCCATGCGCGCTGTGCTTGAGAGTGCGGGTGTTCACAATGTGCTGGCTAAATCGAAAGGGTCCTCCAATCCGCACAATGTGGTGAAGGCGACTTTTAAGGCTTTAACCTCGATGCGTGATGCTCATACCATCGCACGCAACCGTGGTGTTGAATTATCAAAAGTATTTAATGGGTAAACTCATGTCAAAAGTGAAAATCACACAAATCCGCAGCACGATTAAACGTCCGAAAACCCAGTTGAGGACCATCGAATCGTTGGGCTTAGGGAAGCGTGATCAATCTGTAGAGGTTGAATACACGCCGCAGATTCAAGGCATGGTAAGAAAAGTAAGTCACTTGGTGAGCGTAAAAGAACTATAGCATGAAGCTGCATACACTACAACCGGCAGACGGTTCTACAAAAAATAATAAGCGCCTTGGAAGAGGGCAGGGTTCAGGCGGAAGCACTGCAGGCCGTGGCCATAAGGGTGCCCAGTCCCGTTCTGGATATCACAAGAAGATCGGCTTTGAAGGTGGTCAGATGCCATTGCAAAGGCGTCTGCCAAAATTTGGTTTCAAGAATAACAACAAGGTTTATTTTAAGGCTATCAATTTGGATGCCTTGGAAGGACTTAGCCAAAAGACGAAGAGCGCTTCCCTCAGTTTGCAACTGATGATAGACAATGGAATTGTTGGGAAGCATGACAAAGTGAAAGTGTTGGGCCGGGGTGAACTAAAGTTAAAGGTGAGTGTGGAAGCCCACGCCTTTTCAGCCACAGCCACAAAAGCAATTGAAAGTGCCGGCGGAAGCGCCACAACGGTAAAATAATGAAGAGATTCTTTACCACCATAAAGAACATATTTTCGATTGAGGATCTGCGGGTGCGCATCCTCAACACGATTGGGTTCCTGATTATTTTCAGGCTTGGATCCTATATTGTGTTGCCGGGCATTGAGCCGAGTGCGCTTACCGGTAATCAGGGTGGAATTTTTGATCTTCTCAATACTTTTTTAGGAGGTTCCTTTAGCAGGGCTTCCATTTTTGCACTGGGCATCATGCCCTATATCTCGGCATCCATTGTAGTCCAGCTACTTACAGTAGCCGTCCCGCATTTCACCAAACTACAAAAGGAGGGAGACAGCGGCAGAAAAAAACTAAATCAATTTACCCGAGTACTCACAATTATTATCACGGCAGCGCAGTCTTATGGATATTTAAGGGCTACCCTCAATCCGGAAGCGATCCTCAATCCTGGATTGTTTTTTACTGTAACGTCTGTCATTATTCTTGTGGCAGGTACCATGTTCTGTATGTGGTTAGGTGAGCGGATTACAGACAAGGGAATCGGCAATGGTATCTCCATGCTGATCATGATTGGAATTGTATCTCGTTTTCCCACAGCGCTTTACCTGGAAGCTACTGGCAAGGGCATGAGTGGAGCCCTGTTGTTCATCATTGAATTGCTGGCCCTCTTCTTTGTGGTGGTGGGTGTGATTGCATTGACTCAAGCTACCCGACGGATCCCTGTTCAGTATGCAAAGCAAGTGGTCGGAAACAAACTGTACGGAGGCAAGCGTGACTTTATTCCCCTTAAGTTAAATTCAGCTGGAGTGATGCCAATTATTTTTGCACAGGCGCTTATGTTTATTCCGCCTCTGTTAGCCGGCATTTGGAGAAACAGCGATATTGGCGCGTATGTAGGATCAACGTTCTCAGATTTTACTTCATGGCAGTATAACTTGCTTTTTGCGGTACTTATCTTATTGTTCACCTTCTTTTACACGGCGATCACAGTACCTTCAAATGACATTGCTGATAATTTAAAGCGTAACGGTGGATTTATCCCCGGCATCAAGCCAGGAAAACAAACCGCTGAGTTTATCGATGGAATATTATCAAAGATTACACTTCCTGGCGCCCTCTTTTTGGCGGCGGTAGCCATCATGCCGGCCTTTGCTGTGCGTGCCGGCGTGACCCAAAATTTTGCTCAGTTTTATGGAGGCACATCCCTTTTGATATTGGTTGGAGTTGTGCTTGACACACTCCAGCAGATTGAAAGCTATTTGCTGATGAGGCATTATGAAGGGATGATGAAATCAGGACGGGTAAAAGGACGTTCTCAGTTTGCTGCGGCTTAAGGTTGAATGGTCCACCTGAAGACGGCCGAAGAGATTCAGATCATCAGAGCAAGTGCCACTATATTGGCGCAAACTCATGGTGAAGTGGCTCGAATGATTGGACCAGGCGTGAAGACAAAGACGCTGGATCATCGGGCGGAAGAATTTATCAAGGATCAGGGAGGGACACCCTCTTTCTTGAATTACAATGGGTTTCCGGCCTCATTGTGCATTTCCGTAAACGATACGGTCGTGCATGGGATACCGGGAGACTATGAGTTGAAGGAAGGTGATGTTGTCTCCATTGACTGTGGAGTGTATTACAAGGGCTATCACAGTGATGCAGCGTATACGTATCCGTTGCATGGTGTTGGAAAGGAAGTAATTGACTTGCTGAACCGGACGTACGAATCGTTGTACCTCGGCATAGGGCAGGCGAAGGCAGGGAACAGGATTGGTGATGTAGGATATGCCATTCAGTCGTTTGTAGAAGGCTTTGGGTATGGTGTAGTGAGAGAGTTGGTAGGGCATGGGGTAGGGAAGCAACTTCATGAAGATCCGGAAGTCCCGAATTACGGCAAACGCGGTAAGGGGATGAAGATCTTATCAGGTATGGTCATCGCCATAGAGCCGATGATCAACATGGGAACAAAGAATGTGGTGCAAGATAAGGATGGATGGACGATACGGACGGCAGACCGCAAACCCTCAGCTCACTTTGAGCACATGGTGGCGATCTTCGAAGACAGGACTGAAATATTGACAACGCACGAGGAAATAGAAAAAAATTATTCGTATCAGTGGCGAAACAAAAGTCGATAGAGCAGGACGGGACCATTCAAGAGGCATTGTCCAACGCAATGTTCAGGGTACAGTTGGAGAATGGTCACGAAGTATTGGCACACATTTCGGGTAAGATGCGGATGCACTACATCCGAATATTACCTGGCGACAAAGTGAGACTGGAGATGTCTCCGTATGATTTGACAAAGGGAAGGATAACGTTTAGATATAAGTAATATGAAGGTACGAGCGTCCATCAAAAAGCGAAGCGTTGACTGTAAGATCATCCGACGCAAGGGCAAATTGTATGTGATTAACAAAAAGAATCCACGGTACAAGCAGCGCCAGGGATAAAAGAAATTAAGACAAACGAATAACATATCATACATGGCACGTATAGCAGGCGTTGATATTCCAGATAACAAAAGAGGCGAGGTTGGTCTCACGTACATCTATGGCCTTGGCCGTAGATCAGCGCAGAAGATCCTCACGCAAGCGGGAGTAAACTGGGACAAAAAGGTGAAAGATTGGACGGATGAGGAATCAAATTTGATTCGTTCCATCATTTCAGAAAAGCACAGAATTGAAGGCTCCCTTCGTTCGGAAGTGCAACTCAGCATCAAGCGCCTGATGGACATTGGCTCCTATCGTGGTTTGCGTCACCGAAGAGGTCTGCCGGTTCGTGGACAAAAGACGAAGAACAATGCCCGTACACGGAAAGGGAAGCGCAAGACAGTGGCGAATAAGAAGAAGGCAACTAAAGGTTAATAAATAATTGAACGTCTAAGACTTTTTCTATGGCAAACGAACCGGTTGAAAAGAAAAAAGATAAGAGTAAGAAGCGCACCGTGGTGGTGGAAGCGGTAGGTCAGGTCCATATTCGGGCGACCTTCAACAACATTGTGATCTCCATGACCAATACAACAGGTCAGGTAGTAGCGTGGGCTTCTGCTGGGAAGATGGGCTTTAAAGGCTCCAAGAAGAATACGCCGTATGCGGCGCAGACAGCCGCCCAGGAATGCTCTACGAAGGCGTTCGAGTTAGGCCTTCGGAAAGTTGAGGTTTTTGTAAAAGGCCCTGGGTCTGGAAGAGAATCAGCGATTCGTGCGATTCAAAACTCAGGTATTGAAGTACTGGCGATTAGAGATATGACACCGCTGCCGCACAACGGCTGTCGCCCGCCTAAGAAAAGAAGAGTTTAAAGAGAATTGAGCTAGACGAATTTAAAGAATTTTAGAAAACACCATGGCACGATACACTGGTCCTAAGGCAAGAATTTCCAGAAGGTTCAATGAGCCGATTATGGGCGAGAGCAAAGCGCTTCAAAAGAAGAGCTATCCTCCCGGTCAGCACGGAAAGACAAAAAAGCGCAAGTTGTCGGAATACGCTATTCAATTGGCCGAGAAGCAGAAGGCCAAGTATATCTATGGCGTTCTTGAGCGTCAGTTTGCACACACTTTTGACAAAGCCATTCGCAAAAAAGGAGTAACCGGAGAGGTACTATTGCAACTACTTGAGTCTCGTCTTGACAACACTGTATATCGTCTTGGCATTGCACCCACCAGGAGAGCGGCGCGGCAACTGGTGGTACATAGACATATTTTGGTGAATGGGGATGTGGTGAATATACCAAGCTATTCCTTGCGTCCTGGGGAGACCGTCGGCGTGCGTGAAAAATCAAAATCACTGGAGACCATTTCAAATAGCTTGTCTATCGGTGGGTCAAAGAAATACAACTGGCTGGAGTGGGATAGCAATGAAATGGTAGGAAAATTAATTAACCTGCCTCCCCGCACAGACATACCTGAAAATATCAATGAACAGTTGATTGTTGAATTGTACTCAAAATAATGTAGAAACGAAAAGTAAAATACTTATGTCAATATTAGCATTTCAAATGCCGGAGAAGGTGGTGATGGAGAAGTCGGACGACTTCCACGGCTTCTTTACTTTTAAACCGCTGGAAAAAGGATATGGTGTGACGATCGGTAACGCGCTGAGGAGAATCCTGTTGTCCTCCCTGGAGGGCTATGCGATTACCGGCATCAAGATACCAGGTGTTCTTCATGAATTTTCGACCTTCGAAGGGGTTGTTGAAGACGTGGCAGAAATTATCTTGAATCTGAAGCAGGTTCGCTTTCGTAAACTTGGTGACGCCTTTGACAACAAAATCACTGTCAACATCAAGAAGCAGAAGCACTTCAAGGCAGGTGACATCACAAAATTTACTTCTGCTTTTGAGATTCTTAATCCTGAGCACATTATCTGTACGTTGGATGAGTCTGCCCATTTTGAGATTGAGTTAACAATCGAAAAAGGACGTGGCTACCTACCTGCAGAAGAGAACAAGCCCAATGAACAGGTATTTGGCTTCATTCCTATTGATGCAATTTTTACACCAATCAAGAATGTAAAATTTAGTGTTGAGAATACACGCGTGGAGCAGCGGACTGACTACGAGAAATTGTTGGTAGAAATTGAAACTGACGGATCAATCCATCCTGAAAAGGCACTGGAAGGCGCGGCATTCATTTTGATTCAGCATTTCCGGCTATTCTCTGATAAATCGATTGAGCTTGAAACCGGTACCGATAGCGAGGTTGAGCAGGTGGACGAAGAAATGCTCCATATGCGGAAGCTGCTGAAGACACCTCTTCATGATCTGGACCTGTCTGTGCGGGCTTACAATTGCTTGAAAGCAGCCGATGTGAAGTCGTTGGGTGATCTTGTGCAGCTGGAGATTTCAGACATGATGAAGTTCAGAAACTTTGGAAAGAAATCACTAGCCGAATTGGAACAACTGGTATCTGAAAAGAGCCTGACGTTTGGCATGGACCTGGTAAAATATAAACTGGAAGAGGACTAATGAGACACGGTAAAAAAGATAATCACCTTGGGCGCAAAAAGGCGCATCGTGATGCCATGCTGAGCAACATGGCCTCTTCACTGCTCCTGCACAAAAGGATCACCACTACCGTGGCAAAGGCAAAGGAATTGCGGAAATATGTTGAGCCGTTGATTACAAAGGCAAAGACGGATTCAACCCATTCCCGCAGAACAGTATTTTCCTACTTACAAAATAAGGAGTCGATCCAATCACTTTTTGGCGAAGTCGCAACCCGCACGGCGACGCGCCCTGGTGGCTATACCCGTATCATTAAGCTGGGAGACACCCGTCTCGGCGATAGCGCAGAGATGTGCATGATGGAACTGGTAGATTTTAATGACCTTTACAAGAAGGACGATGCCTCGAAAAAGGGCAAAACCCGTCGAAGCAGGAAAGACAAGAAAGCGGATAGCATTGAAGATGCCGTCCTCGCTGACACACCGGCTGAGGGGACTAAAAAAGAGAAAAAACCAAAAGAAGAAAAGAAGGCTCCCAAAAAAAAGAAGGAATAAGTGAGACTATCAAATGATACTAAAGAGGGGCTGGACAATCGTTCGGTCCCTTTTTTTATTTCCTTCATTGGGCAAACCCCATGGGAACAGTACTTTTGTTTAACCAAACCCGGAACACCTTGAATCAGAACGCATATCTCCTTTTGCAAGACGGTCTTCTGCTCGAAGGAAAGGCCATAGGCAAGAACGGTACCACTGGTGGCGAAATCTGCTTCAATACAGGCATGAGCGGATATCAGGAAATTTATACAGACCCGTCCTACTATGGGCAGATTATCGTCAATACGACCGCTCATATTGGTAACTATGGAGCGCTTCCCGAGGAGCAGGAATCCGATCACCCCCAGATCAGTGGATTGGTCGTAAATGAATTTTCTGAATCATTCAGCCGAAAGGCTTCCCGCGAAAGCCTTCAGGACTATCTTGAGAAACATAACATAGTAGGGATTGCCGATGTGGATACGCGCATGCTCGTAAGGCACATACGCAGCAAAGGGGCTATGAATGCGATTATTTCTTCATCGCTAAGACCGGAGCAACTGAAAGATGAACTATCAAAAGTCCCTGACATGAACGGTCTGGA
>JAYWDR010000087.1:0-7232 GCA_043779735.1 Cyclobacteriaceae bacterium
GGATACCCTTTTGGGAACACTGTATATCTTTGCACGTTATCCACAGCCGTTTAACGAAATCTGGATGGGCACTGGTAAGAAAAATGCTCAAGGCCAGAATGAAAGAGAATCTGACCAACTTAAAGAAAAGTAAAAATAATAGCTACATGGAGGTAAAATACCAATACACCCGGGTACGTATAAATGCACGAGACATTAAGGCTGAACTTGTGAAACTGGGTCGCTGGCAGGACACTCCACTTCCCGAAGCTGCATTCGACAACATGGGTGCCTTTGGATCCAACACCATGACTTTTGAGCAGTGGATTCAATTTGTCTTGCTGGTAAGCATAAGCGACATTATACAACAAAGTGAAGATTTTCCTGATGAAAGCCAGGTAGGTACTTATGCCGTTCGCACACTTGACGGCGATACAGAGGCTGGACTTCTCATTCAATTACTCCAGGAGCTGGACGATCTCATTAACCTGCGCGACAGGCCTGATATGGACGCGTACCTTGCCGGGCGCCCTCAGTTGGCATCATCATCTGACCTTCCAGTACCAAAAGTTCTCTACCACCTTGCACAGATACTCCATACTTTTGAAGGTGACGCACTGGAGGCGCAGCTGCAAACTTTTGATTCTTTTCTCAGCCCTGAAGACGAGGTAGGGAGAGAAGTCATTGCCGATATGATATTCTCTGCTGCTTCCAGCGCAACACCAGCCAAAAAAAGGCTGCGTCTTATAAAAGCCGGCAAGGCCGTAGCTGCCGGGGGAAATTCCACGTCCGCCTATAACCACGAAGAAGGCATGAAGAAATACCAGGAGGAATTTAAGAAGTCATTTCCAAAGGAATAGAGTGAATAATGAATACTAGATAACGAATATCCAATTTCAAACTTCGTTACCACTTACTGCTTACCAATCACCGACTCCCCGTTCAGATCAGTGGTTAGCACCTCACTCAGGTAGTCAAAAAAGGGCCTTATGCTTTTGAAGGTCTTATTCATCTTTATCACGAAATCCTTTGCAAGCACTTCCTGGTCCGTAAACGAATGCTCAAACCAGAATTGCTTGTAACGAAGTAAGTCAATGGCCAAATGGTCCTTAGGGAATCCTCTCGGTGTTATCTTCACCTTCTCGCCCTTCATCTGACCAAAGGTCGTCCTGATGCCTCTTGAGTTTAACAGCCTTTCCCATTCTTGGTGGTTATGAAGAATATCCATTCGGATGCGCCTCAGGTCTTCGGGACTTGGATAGGAGAAGCCGCAGCCTAACCGTGTGCCACCAGGCTTGATCCAAAAATAGTATCCGCCCCTGAGCATCGGCTTGCTCCGCTTCATGTATCCGGCGAATCGAGGATTGTAAGGGGTCTTGTCATTTGAGAAGCGTACATCGTTGTAAATCCGGTACAGGCTCTTCCTTCCGGAAGGAGTTTCAATATGATCATGAGTGTTCATGGTTTTTATAAGACCATCGACAAAAAGCTCAGCATTTTCTTTTGCCTGAAGATATTGATCATTGTGTGCATTAAACCAGTCACGGTTATTGTTTTTGGACAGGTTCTTGAGGAAGACCCATGTTGATATTTCGATGATAATGGTTTGTATTGCCATGGCTAGCCGCTAATCTCGGAAATCTGAGGGAATACTTGGTTGACAATGTTGACACTTACGAATTATGAACGTGTCTGATTTATTCCAGTAACTATTCCTCATTAAAAATACTTTAAAAAGTAGTCCGGGATCCAAAGCTTGCCTGGCGATACTTGATAAGCGCCAATACTAATCGCTATCCGGCTCACAGATTGAAAAACACGGCAAAGTCAACGCAGAACCTCTTCTGCGGATTAAATCTGCGAAAATCCGCGGGAAAATGTATTTCTTTCGTCAGATTTTATGATTGATTGTGGTATTTTCGAATATACCAATGCGCCCTGACCAGAATTCGCTAAAGAGATGATGGAGGAGATTAGTAGTTCTAAATAAAAAGCATGACTTTAATGGCAACCGATAGCGCTAACGGGTTTCAGCATGGAACGAAGAAAATTTATCAACCTCTCTATGGGTGTCTCTTTGGCTACAGCATCGCAGCCCCTTAGCGAACTTTTCGCTTCTGTTCATAAGAAAATTGAAACGCAATCAGGAGAGAGGAATTTTGATGTCATCGTATTGGGGGTTGGATCAATGGGCTCAGCCACATGTTTTCAGCTTGCCCAACGCGGCCATAAAGTATTAGGCCTGGAGCAGTTCGACATTCCTCACGAATTGGGTTCGCACTCAGGCCAGAGCCGCATCATTCGCAAAGCCTATGCCGAGCTTCCGGACTATGTGCCCTTGCTGGAAAGGGCCTATCAGAATTGGAAGGCATTGGAAGACCAAACAGGGTCGCAAGTGTATTTTCGGACAGGCCTTGTGTATTTCAGCAAGCCCAGTCAGCCGTTGATGAAAGGCGTGCATGAGTCGGCTGACAAATACAAAATCAGAGTCAACTCACTGACCAGTGCAGAGACTTCTAAGAAATATCCGCAATTCAACATACCGGCGGATTACGAGAAGCTTGAAGAGCCGGATGCGGGGTTTGTTACACCAGAAAGAAGTATTCTATTATTCACCGAACAGGCGCTTCAAAGGGGCGCCGCGATTCACACGAAGGAAAAGGTACTCGAATGGAAGCGTGCCGATGGCAACATTTCAGTAAGAACAGACAAGGCACTTTATACCTGTAAAAGATTAGTGATTACTGCCGGGCCCTGGGCAGGCAAAATGATTCCCGGGATGACAGCAAACCTTAAGGTTACAAGGCAAATGACCGCCTGGGTGAAGCCAAAGAAATGGGAGGATTTCTTGCTTGGTAGGTTCCCGTGCTGGGTTCTTGAAGATGATAAAAAGCCGGGATCATTCTACGGCTTCCCGGTATTGCCGGTAGTTAAATTTGGAGGTCCCGTCGGACTAAAACTAGCCCATCATTTTCATGGAAAAGTTTCTGATCCCGACTCGATCAACCGAATACCCACTGCAGAAGATGAGGCCGACCTAGTGGATGTGCTTAATAAATTCATGCCGCAGGGCTATGCTGCCACACTCGTCATGAAGACCTGCATGTACACCAATACACCTGACGAAAATTTTGTACTGGATTTCCTGCCGGGCTACGACAAAGATGTTGTCATCGCCACTGGCTTTAGTGGTCACGGGTTCAAGTTTGCTTCGGTCGTTGGGGAAATCATGGCGGATCTTTCCATGAATGGTAAGACCTCTTTGCCCATTGGCTTTCTAAATGCTTCGCGGTTTAAGTAACTCCAGCAATGGCAGGCTATACCTCCTTGCCAGAGGTGGTGTATGCTGCTCTTAGCATCACCGCAGAAGTGTATACGATGACGGCGATTACCAGCCATCGCAGCGTATCCAACTCCAAGGACTTGACGAGAAATGCTGCAATCAATACAGCGATGATGCTTGGTAAAGCCATCGCGACGGATGCTTTTCTATTGTAGGCCCCCGCCCGAATAAATCGAATGGATGCCGGTGGCATCAGAAAGGCACATGAGCCCATCATGATGGGAAAGGCGACTTTAGGAGACATGCCCAGGGCAAATACCAGGGCCATGCACGGTGCGTACAATCCGATACCGGCGGTCATAAAGGCGCCCAATGCAAAATTAATGGTCACCGCGATGGCTAGTTTGCCGTAGGACAGTCCGATCGCATCTCCTCCTCCCTGTATCCATTCCATCTTTCCCGCAAGCATGAAACCTGCTGTCACTAATAAGGCGTATCCCATGGTTAATCGAATTTTCCTTTCCGACAGTTTCGATACAATCCCAGCACCCAGGATGGCGCCTGCCGTAGCCGCGATGAGCATCAGTACCAGGGTGACTATTTCGACCTCGATCACAGTGATAAATATGATGGCCTGAAGCAAAACCGGAAGAGCATTGGAAACATTGAGGGTGCCGGGGATAACCCTGTCCTCAACCTGTCTTGTGAATTTCAATAATGCCGTTTGAGGCGCAAATGCTCCGATGCCCAGGACGTCGAAGAAGTTTACAACAAACCCAATGACGGCTGTTTTAAGCCAACTGGTGTTTTCAAGATTATTCCTGTGCTTAATAAAATCTCTGAACAGGAAGACGCTGAAGTAGATAGCGAGCAGAACAAGATATATCCAGATGATCGTAATCATTTACAATAGAGATTCCTTTATGTAGGCAGGATAAATATATCATTTAATTTTCGACTAATTGAAATGGGATGGGTAGATTACCTGATTCTCGACTAGGAATAAAAAACTACTCCACCAGCTGGTAGTATATTGCATGGAGCAAGTCTTTTGCTCCCATAATTTTATTATTTATAGAGGTATTTTGAATCAACTGCACTGTATGAGGCCAATCTTCATTATTTTTCTATTGACAATGTCGCCAGCGGCAAAAGCACAGACTGTTAAATTGGAAGCCGAGATCAATCACAGCACGGTAGAATTTTTCGTGCCGATTTCTGGTGGACTCACAAAAATTTCCGGAAAATTTACGGACTACAAAGTAAGATTGAGAAGAGTGGCAGCAACTATTTGGTAAAGGGGAAATGTACTGTGCATGGGATTGTAAAGGAAATGATAATCCCCTTTAAGGTTACAGGCGTGAGCAAGAACTATGTCATTGGGTTTAGCGGAGCTTTTGCGTTGAAGCGCAGCGATTACGGCATAGGCACCACATGGAAGCACACGACCGATGACAATTTCATCGCGGATGACATAGAAATTCACGTTGACTTCTGGACCCGCAAGCCTAAGAAGCCAGCCGATTAATAGCCCCTGCAGGATCCGCAGTCTTATAGCAATCTAAATTGGCACTTGTCTGTTAAGATTTTCGGATATGGTTTGTATCTTGATTTTCTTAACACCTAAATGATGCAAGTCAAGTTTCTAGGACTGATTGTGCTCTCTTCATTTTCAGTTTGCGCCCAGCAACAAGCCGCAGACCCTGGTATAGATACCAAGTCATTTGATCCCACCACGCTGTTGTGGTATTCGTCTCCTGCCGCCAAATGGCAAGACGCTTTGCCTGTCGGCAATGGAAGGCTAGGTGCCATGGTTTTTGGAAATTACGGCGAAGAGAGGATACAGCTAAATGAAGAAACCTATTGGTCGGGAGGCCCCTACTCGACTGTTGTGAAAGATGGGTACAAAGTTTTGCCGCAAATTCAAAAACTGGTGTTCGAGGGAAAATACCTGGAGGCCCACAATTTGTTTGGAAGAAATCTCATGGGGTATCCCGTGGAACAGCAGAAATACCAAAGCCTGGCAAACCTGCATTTGTTTTTTGAGGATCAGCAAAAGGTAACGGGATACAAGCGCTGGCTCGATCTTACGACAGCTGTTACAAGTGTGGTATACACGGTCAATGAAATCTCCTACAAAAGAGAAGTATTCTCTTCAGCGCCTGACCAGAGCATTGTGGTGAGATTAACGGCAAGCAAGCCTGGCAGTATTTCTTTCAAAGCGAACTTAAGAGGTGTTCGGAACCAGACCCATTCCAATTATGCTACTGATTATTTTAGAATGGATCCCGTGGGCATTGATGGTCTGGCTGTTACAGGGAAGTCCGCGGACTACATGTCCGTAGTAGGAAAACTGAAGTACGAAGCAAGAATAAAAGTAGTTCCGGAAGGAGGCTCGATGAAAACTCAAGGTGTGGATCTCATAGTAGAAAATGCAAATGTCGTTACTATTTATTTTGTGGCGGCCACCAATTTTATCAATTATAAAGATGTAAGTGCTGATCAACATGCCAGAGTTGAGACCTGCCTGAAAAAACTGAAGACAAGAAGTTTTGAAACGATCAGGGATGCATCTCTTGTGGATTACAAGAGACTGTATGACAGAGTATCCCTTTCGCTGCCCAATACAGACAATTCGTTTCTAGCTACTGATCAAAGGATGCAAAAAATTCAAAGCTCGCCAGATCCAAGCCTTGCAGCATTAAGCTATAACTTCGGCCGGTACTTACTCATCTCCTCATCGCGGCCCGGTACTGAGCCGGCCAACCTTCAGGGAATCTGGAATGATGACATGAATCCGTCGTGGGATTCGAAGTACACCACTAACATCAACACTCAAATGAATTATTGGCCGGTGGAAAGCGGCAATCTTTCTGAATGTGCCGAGCCTCTCGTGCGCCTCATCAGGGAGGTGGCGGACCAGGGGGCTGATGTTGCACGCGAACATTATGGAGCACGCGGTTGGGTATTGCATCAGAATACCGATCTCTGGAGGGTGGCTGCACCTATGGATGGACCAACCTGGGGAACATTTACGGTGGGCGGCGCCTGGCTTTGCACTCAGCTTTGGGAACACTATCAATACACAAGAGACCTTGGCTTTCTAATGGAGATTTACCCTCTCATTGAGGGCTCTGTTCAATTCTTCATGGATTTTTTAGTTCCTCACCCTAACGGTAAATGGCTGGTGACCAATCCATCAACATCTCCGGAAAATTTCCCTGACGGTGGCGGCAACAAACCCTATTTTGATGAAGTGACAGCTGGCTTTCGGGAAGGTACTACCATATGTGCCGGCTCATCCATAGATATGCAAATCTTGTACGACCTCTTTGGATATTACTTGGATGCCTCTAAAATTTTGACAAAGAGTACAGCATTGACTCTGCAAGTAAAAGCAGCCCGGGAGAAATTAGTTCCTCCGCAGATAGGATCGGATGGCTCATTACAGGAGTGGTCCGATGATTGGAAGTCCCTGGAGAAAAATCACAGACACTTTTCTCATCTGTATGGCTTGTATCCCGGGAAGGTATTGATAGATAAGAGGACCCCACAGCTGGTTGTGTCGTATAAAAAAGTGCTTGAAGAAAGAGGTGATGGCGCTGCAGGCTGGTCGCGAGCCTGGAAGATGGCCTTGTGGGCACGCCTGCAGGACGGCAACCGGGCTAATAAAATATTCAAAGGATATTTAAAAGAGCAAAGCTGTTTTCAGTTTATCGCGTTGTGTGGCAAAGCCCCGCAGGTGGACGGAACATTCGGGGTCACCGCTGCGATTACCGAGATGCTGATGCAATCGCATGAAGGCTTCATCCGGCTGCTGCCCGCCCTTCCCGATGAGTGGGTCAAGGGTGAGTTTAAGGGTGTTTGCTCACGGGGTGCTTTTGAACTTGATTTTCAATGGGAAAACAAGAAACTGACACGTCTGAAAATAGTATCGAAGGCGGGAGAAGTCTGCAGGATCAAAGCCGGT
>JAYWDR010000088.1:0-2429 GCA_043779735.1 Cyclobacteriaceae bacterium
GCCTATAACCCATACTGCGCCTATGCTGATCAATTTTCTTGTCCGTTTCCCCCTAAAGAAAACATTTTAAAGGTAGCGATCTTAGCCGGTGAGAAAAGTTTTCACTGATCAGATCTTCACATACAGTTTTCGCTTGTCCATGCAATACCCTATGGACCAACACAGCAACATAAAACTTACCGCAAAAAATAAAGAGCCCACCCTTCCTGGCATTTTGAATTTCGTAAACAGAAAGTGTCCGATCCAGACGCATTGTTCGATAGCCAAAATAGATTAAAATTATTCCTAACAACTCTGTCACATAAAGCACTTCGGTATAGCCAAATTTAGTGAATGACCCGCCGATGCCGGGAAGTAATCCTCCCACTGCAATAAAAATATTTCCCCACATTCGGTCTTTATATTCCGTGTCTTTGCTGTACCGGTAGGCCGAATAGAACGCTCCCCCCACCAAAAAAACAAAGGCATAAATATTGACAACAGGAGTAATTAATCTCACCTTTTCCCACATCAAAACTTTTCCGGTTAGTCGGGTCGACTCCACTTGGGAATAATCAATGGGTGAGAGAACCACCAGCAAAGAAGCAACAACGATGACGGCCACAATAATCATCATCATGCCATTGGCCGTTTTTTTCTTGTACATAAGGTAAACCGATCCCTGAGCCAATGGAAATCCACCTAACAAGGCTCCCAGGATATACCATGCTTTGAATACGATTTCGCTCCAACCAAAAATCCCGACAATACTTTCGGTGAGCGTACCTAAACCGTAGCACAGCACTCCCAACGTCCACCAAAATAAATAGGAAGGTTTACCTTTTGCTTGCCAGTGTTGAAATAAAACAACAAAAAATGCGGCCGACAGGAAGGTGGTGACGATGGGAATTTTGTGGATGAATTCAATCATGAGATGTAAGAAGAAAATCTAACAGGATTGATTTATCAAATTTAAAAAAAATTACTGCAACTTTTTACTTCCATCCGCTTGATAAATATAGCGGAAGGTGTAGTACCGATCTATTGTAGAGGAAGTTGGTGCTGTTGGAGCATCCTTGTAGTAGCTAATGATTTCCATCTTCGCATACTTGCCATCGGCGGTTTGAATCATCACCACTCGTCCAGCGATTGAAGAAATCAGGTTTGTGGCCGGATCATAGTTGTACCATCCATTGCCCGATCCTTTCTTAATGGCATAAAAAGCCGGACTTGCATTTTTATTGTCTTGCAAATAGCCATTGTCGGGAGCAAGGTTCAGTTCACTGAAGACACCTGTTACCACCTGGGCAACTGCGGTGCCAGGGCCGCTCGTACCGCTGTTCACAATGATGGTGGTCCCATTAAATCCAATGTCCCATTTGATTGAGGCGCTGTCGGCGTTTGCCACGACACTACCCGTCCTAAAACTGAAAAAAGCATATTTTTTCGTTACCCCTATGGGTTGCCCGGTCGGATTATAACCACCTGAGGGAGGATCGGCCGCAAGATTTTTAAAGGTAGTGGCCGTCAACACTGGTGCGGGATCACTTTTTGTGCACGCTAAAAAGGCTGTGACAATGCTCACGAAAGCTAAAATGGATAAAATTGATTTTGACATATAGGTAGTTGTTTAAGTAATTATTGTTTCTGGTCTTGACTTCTTGAAAATGAATAGTTTATACTGGCGTATATTAGTCGGCCCGGAATGTTCGGGATATAAATCCTATCTGTATAATTGAAGACGTTGTCGATGCCTAGTTGAAATCGAATGCCTTGAGGAAGGGTCTTGGCTACTGAAAGGTTGACCAACGCATAGCCTTCCACGAATGTGTCGTATATATCCAGTATACCGTTGTTGTTCCGGTCTGAGGAGGGAATTGTCTCACCCTGGATGCTCCCCCTGATGTCTCCGATACCATAGCGGCCCCGATAAATGACGCGCACACTTCCCTCAATGCCCTTTTCCTTGTCGGAATAAAACAGTTTGATATTCCCCATGTTCCTCGAACGGTTGTATAATCCAAAGTATTCGGCTGGCTGAAGTCGTTTTGTCACCAGCGTTTCAGGATCGCGCCAAAAGATTTCACCGTTTTTTACCTGTTCGACAACATTTTTATCTTTTGCATATAGCAATTGATAGCCCACCGACAAACTAAGTTTTTTTGAAACCGGATAGGTGAAATTGGATTCAAGCCCTTGGGTGTAGGCCCGCTTGATGTTGCGATAACTGTAAATACTTTGATTGGAAGTGGTAATGGCAACCACTTGCGTTTCGATTAAGTTGTCAATTGAATTATAAAAAAAATTTAGCTCTGCCACGAGTGAGCCGAGTATGGTCCGGGCTCCCAGGTTAAAAGCCCTGGAAGTTTCCGCTTGCAACTTGCCAATCACTGCCGGATCGTACAAGTAGGTCTGAATCTGACCTTGTGACTGCAATTGCGAAAGCCTGT
>JAYWDR010000089.1:0-18233 GCA_043779735.1 Cyclobacteriaceae bacterium
TCAGGTTGCGGACGGCAATTTTCAGGTAATTAGACAGCATAGATCGTTGTTTGAAGGTCGATTCTATGGGTCCCTTATTCCAAACTCAGGCCAGTTCTAAATCTCGCAATTGGACTCAGTAAACCCGTTTTGATATGCCTGGCACGGTCGTTATTGCACAATTGTGTTCGATTACGGGCAATTCAAAAGTAGAGTTTATGTGTTGAAGTGCGGATGTTTCCCTTAAATCAACACTTAAGTACATTGACACTTCGCACGTTATTCGCTCCTCAGCGAGTCGATTGGATTCGTCCTTGCCGCCTTGACGGATTCATAACCAACTGTGAGGCAAGCGATGGTGATCGCCATCAACCCAGCCACAACAAAAATGACTGCCTGGATGTCGATGCGGTATGCAAATCCTTCCAGCCACTTGTTCATCGCATAATAGCCAACGGGCGCTGCAATGATAAATGATATGACTACGAGCTTGATGAAGTCATTGGAGAGCATGGAGGACAATTGAAATACAGTAGCGCCCATAACTTTCCGGATGCCGATTTCCTTGGTCCGTTGCTCAGTGGTGAATGCGGCCAAGGCATAAAGACCGAGGCACGCAATGAAAATGGCCAGGGAAGAAAAGACCAAAATAACCTGAGCCAACTGGCGCTCCGCGGTATAGAGTGCCTGCAATTGATCGTCGAGGAAGGTGTACTCAAAGGCACTGGGAATTATTTTTTTAAACTCGCTTTCAATCTGTCCAATGGTTTCAGGCAGGTTGGTGCTCTTTAGCTTCACAAGCAGGACATTGTAACCCTCTGTCTGCGCATTGTGGAAGCAGTACGCACCGATGGGTTGGCGCAGTGAACTGAAGTGAAAATCTTCTGTGACTCCCACAATCTGCGCCCCACCGGAGTCAAAAACTCGGGACTGCCGGTTTATCGCCTCTTCCGGTGTCAGGCCTAAAAAGTCGACCGCTGTTTTGTTTAGTATGAGCTGGATGGTGGTGTCCTGATCTGATTTCTCCGGCAATGTTTTTCCGGCCAGTAATTTAATGCCTAGCACAGCCAAGACTTCAGGCGTAGCCCGAACGGTAACAATTGGCTTACCTTCTCCTTGTCCATCCAGTGGAGGCAATGTTCTTCCGCTGCCGCTTTCGCCGGGATAAGATTGTGAGCGGGCCACACCAGAGACGGAGGACAGGCCCAGCAAAACATTTCTTAGCGAATTGATCTGTTCACGGTTGTTGGCACCTGTGGTCCCGATGGCAATCACTTGTTCAGGCTGGTAGCCTAATTTCTTTTCACGTATGAAGCCAAGCTGCTGATACAGTATGAGGGTACTGACGATCAACATGATGGAAACGGAAAACTGTACTACCACCAGCGACTTTCGCAACGTGGCATTGCCGCCAAGTCCTGCCAGCGATCCTTTCAACACTTCTTTTGGAGAAAAAGAGGAGAGGTACAAGGCTGGATAGATTCCCGCAAGTAGTGTCAGCAGAACCCATACGGACAGTATGGAAATCCAAAACCAACCCGTAGCCAGAAAAGATTCGGAAAAGTGCTTGCCCGTGATTGAGTTGAAAAGTGGAAGAGAAAAAATTACGAATTGAATGCTGATCACAATAGCCACTAACACAAAAATGAAAGTTTCGAAATAGAATTTTCTTGCCAATTGCCTGTTGGTGGCGCCGAGTGTTTTGCTGATGCCTATCTCCTTAAACCTCCGCTGTGACTGCGCGGTGGAGAGATTCATGTAGTTGACGGCGGCGATCAGGAGTATAATGATTCCCAGCCCCATCAATATGCTAAGTTGATTTATGTCGCCTTTTACCGCGCCGCTGCTTTCCTGCACGTCCGGATACTGCAAGTGAATGTTCACCAGCGGATGAGTTTCAAGCGAAAACCATCGATCTGCTTTTGGGATTTCACGATCAAGAATCGCCGCGATCTTTTTTTCTACTTCAACAATGCTTGAGTTTTCGTGCAGGAGTAAATGGGTTTCAAAACTGGCATTACCCCACGATTGATTATTGGGTTGATCAAACCACGTTCCGGCAAAGGCACCAATTATTGGATATTGAAATCGGGTATTTGAAGGTGGATTTTCGATGACACCGGTAATTTCAAAATCAAGGGTGTCTCTGTCGATTCGCAAACTTTTCCCAATGACATCCACTGTGCCGAAATATTTGATGGCCGATGCTTCACTTATGACGATGGTATGGGGCCGCTTCAGAGCCGTTATGGGATCGCCCTGAATAAAAGGAATCGTAAAGATGTCAAAGAGCGAGGCATCAGCCCACACCAGGTGGTTTTCTGAAGATTTAATATTTTCCGATGCAACAAATGCCTTTCCGTTAAAATTATTTGGCAATATCCGTGCAGCGTTTTCTATTTCTGGAATTTCTTTGACAAGGGTAGGGGCAGCCTTGTTTGGCACTCCAATCCATTTGTGCACCAGCCCATCAGAGCTCGCGTTGATGGTGAGTTGATAAATTCTGTCGGACTTTTCATGAAAGCGGTCGAAAGAAAATTCATCCACCACATACATCCCGATAAGGATAAAACTAGCAAGCCCGATTGAGAGTCCCAGCAGATTGATAAGGCTGAAGGTCTTATTCCGGGCTAAACTTCTGATGATTATCCTAAAATAGTTCTGTATCATAAGTCTTCTTCTTCAATTAATAGTACAACCTTAACCATTACGTCGACACATTAACACATAAGCACCTAAACACGTAAGCACTTAAACACCTAAACACTTCGATACCTCCTCACATCACTCATTCCTCAACGACTCTACAGGGTTCCCCATGGCAGCCCTGATTGATTCATAGCTGATGGTGAGCAGGGCAATGACCAGTGCGCTGGCGCCGGCCAAAAAGAAGACAGTGGATTGAATGGAAACCCTATAGGCGAATCCCTCCAGCCATTTGTCCATAACATACCACGCCAGAGGCACGGCAAGTACAAACGCAACCACTACCAGCTTTACAAACTCCCTTGACATCAATCCAACGATCTGCGTTACGCTGGCGCCCATGACTTTGCGGACGCCAATTTCCTTGAAGCGTCGTTCGGCCATGTAGGTTGACAAGCCATACAGACCCAGGCAGGAAATTAGCATGGCAATGACCGTGAAGACGTTGATGATTCGCGATACTTTCTGGTCCTCTTCGTATTGCTTTTTGATGGTATCATCCAGAAACGAATATTCAAAAGGTGTGTCATTGATCAGGCCCTTCCAGGTTTTCTCGATGATAGCCATGGTCTCCTCAAAATGACCCGCTTCTACATCGACAATGACATTCCTATAGTCGTTGCTTTCGGCTGGCATTTGAAAAATAGTTGGATTTATTTGCTCCTTCAAGGAGGTTTGATGGTAGTCTTCCATCACGCCAATAACTTCAAAGGTGTATTTCTTTCCTTGCCAGTCGAAGAATAGGTTCTGGCCCACAATTTTTTCCGGCTCGAACCCTAATTTTTTGGCCGATGTTCGATTGACAATGAGTTTTGTTTCACTTTCCATTTTACGGTTGTCGGTGAAAGCCCGACCCGCAATCAGTTTGATGTTGAGCAATTCCATGTAGCCGGCATCAATGTTATTACGTCTGTTAAGGACGGCGGTCTCCATGTTTCCGCCTTCAGGATAGTACATCATGTCGTTCCAGATGGTTGAACCCGGCAGGTAGTTAGCGCCCGATACCGCATGGATAGCACTGTTGTGCAGGAGTTCTTTCTTTAACGCATCGTAGTGTTCATTGGCATTTTTTGTGCGCAAAGGGAGTGCTATTTTTGCCTTAGCATCAAACCCAAGATCTTTCTCCTGGATATAGGTCAGCTGATTTGTAATGATCACCATGCCGCATACCAGCGCGATGGCGATCATGAACTGAAATATCACGAGCGCTTGTCGCAGGGATCCTGCGGAATTACCCAAACTGAATTTTCCTTTCAGCACCTGGACAGGCTGGAAGGAGGAGAGATAAAAGGCAGGATAGCTTCCGGCCACTAGTCCGGTAATGATGGTGATGGAGCCCAATGCCAGAATAAAGTACCCAATATTATCAGGGTCCAGGGAAATTGATTTGCCAGTAAGCTCATTGAAGAATGGCAGACCTGCCTGCACCAGCCCCACACTGATTATCATGGAGATGAGGACGATAAGCATCGCTTCTCCCAATATCTGGCGAATCAATGAAGTCCTATACGCGCCCATCACTTTTCGTATTCCGATTTCAGCCGACCGCTTTGCAGCCTTGGCCGTGGATAAGTTCATAAAGTTGATGCAGGCGATTAGTAGCATGAAAGCTGCAATGGAAGCGATCACATAGAGGTAGATGATCCGTGGACTGCGGTTAATGTCAGACCTGAGATAGATGTCTTTCACAGGTTCCAGAGCAAGGGTTTTAGTTATGCCCAGGGCTTTCATATCCTCAGCACCGTGCTTCACCAAAATCTCATTCATCTTTTTTTCGATATCTGCCACGTGGTGGCCCGGCACGAGTTTCAAATACCCTGGGATAAAATTTTGTCCAGCCCATTCGTCGGATGCTTGCGGGCCGCGGATATATTCTCCCCACCCGCTGCTCATCATGGAAACGAAGAAGTTGGAATGGAGGAAACTCTTTTTGTTTTCTTTAAAAACACCCGTGATTTTGAAATCCGATACAGGCCCCCCTTGTGTGATGTTAATAGTTTTGTCCAATGCAGATTCATTACCAAACAGTTTGTGCGCGAGGCTTTCAGAAATCACCACCGTGTTGGCGTCGGTGAGTGCCTTGTTCGGATTGCCCTCCTTCAGTTCATAGGTGAGCACATCAAAAAGGGTTGAGTCTGCGATGAAGCCATCCTTTTCGTAGAAGATATTATCCTGGTACTTGATCAGATTCTCTGCAACGCCAGGTGGATTCAGCACACGGACAGCGGCTTCGATTTCAGGTATTTCATCGCGCAGAGCCATGGCAATAGGAGGTGAGGTAGAACCAAGCCTGTCAATTCCTTTGCCCGTCGTGAATTTGGTGGTGATACGATACAAATCGTTGAGGCGACGGTGGTGTTGATCGTACCCCATTTCATCCTGCACATACAATGCCAACAGGAGGCAGCATGCGACCCCGAGAGAAAGCCCGAGAATGTTTATGAGTGAATAGGTTTTGTTGCGCTGGATATTGCGCAAAGCGATGATGAAATAGCTGCGTAGCATAAATAACAGTTAAAAGTTCAAGGTTCAAGGTTTGGTTCTACCTTGAACCTTGAGCTTTGAACATTGAACCATTACTAATTCAATGCCAGTCCTGATTCGATGAAATCAGTGCGCTATGGTGCTTTGTGGGCAGGTAGGTGGGCCAAATACGAACGCAGCCGTCCGCAGGCGGTCAATTGGCATCATTGTGGTAGCGAAGTTCCTTTTCGAGTTCCGCTTCTTCTTTCTCTCGTTTGATGCGCACTTTCGCTACAGGCCCCACCATGATTGGTACGGTTTCCACCTCGACGTTGGCCAGTTCAAGACCATACATTTCTTCGGTAGACAAACTATGCTTCTTGATAAACCGGTAGCCTTGAATGATCAGGTTGTCGAATGAAGATATTTCGCTGTCTACTGACGCCAGTGAGTGAAGCATGATGAACTTGAAGTCGGAGGGCATACTATGCTTCTGCAATGATGTATAATGGCTGATGAGATCGATCTCCCCGGTTTCTGCCAGGTCATGCAGAATTTTGGCGAACAGGAGATTAACCCGGTGGTCTGCCTTAAAGCCTAACTTGATGCGAACAAAAAAGCATTTTTTTGGAACGACTGTATCCACGGAATACTTAGATGTGTACGGACTGTCTACGGTGTCAACATGAAGAAACCAGTAGACGTCCGCACGCTTGGGTCTCTTCTTAAAAATAGAGTAAATAATATTTGAGTCGATGTAACGTTTGCTGTCAGCCACCGCCATGAAAACAAGGTTGGTCGCTTCTTTTGGAATCGAAGTGTCTGCCTGTAAGTCTTGTATCAGGGGTACATAGTGTTTCAAGTCGACAAATTCAGTGTGACGGTCGCGCAGATTACGTGCCTTCAGCAGGATAAACATGATCATGAAGAATATGAACGCAATGACAAATGCAAACCAGCCTCCGTGAGAAAATTTATCCAGGTTGGATATCAAAAACATACCTTCCAATGAAAAGAAAACTATGGCTAATACCGATGAACGCAACCTCGACTTTTTCACCATGGTGAAATAATAGACCAGCAGAGTAGTGGTCATCAGCATATTAATCGTAATGGCCAGTCCGTAAGCGCCTTCCATGTTGACTGACTTTCTGAAATAGAGGACGACGGAAATCGTTCCTGCCAATAATACCCAGTTGATCATGGGAAGATAAATCTGTCCTTTCATGCGGCTTGGATACCGTACACGGGTGCTGGGCCACAGTTTTAGTTTCATCGCTTCGTTCACTAAAGTAAACGTACCGGAGATCAAGGCTTGGCTGGCAATAACAGCTGCTCCAGTGGCTATGACGATACTTAAGATGAGCAGTGGTTTCGGGACAATGGCATAAAATGGAATCCTGTCATTGAGATAGGTTCCTTCCTGCGAAAGGAGCCACGCTGCCTGCCCGAAATAATTTAGTAGCAGACAGATTACGACAAACACCCAGCCTACCCGTATGTTGTTTTTGCCGCAATGACCCAAATCCGAATACATCGCTTCTGCTCCGGTGGTGCACAGGAACACGGCCCCAAGAATCCAAAAGCCTCCTGGATACTTGGTAAGAAGATTCACGGCATATACCGGGTTGACGGCTTTCAGCACTGTCAGGTTCTGAGAAAGGTGTATCAAACCCGTTCCGCCAATAAAAATAAACCAGATGGTCATGATCGGGCCAAAAATATTGCCGACGAAATTGGTACCAAACTGCTGAATGAAGAACAGCAAGATCAGAATGCCAATGACAATGGGAACCGTGGGTACGTCAGGGTAATTTATTGTTAACCCCTCTACCGCTGCCGAAATGCTGAATGAAGGTGTGATGAAGCCATCGGCAATAATCGCAGCACAACCAATAATCGCTGGAAAAATCACCCAGCCCGCCTTGTATTTTCTTACCAATGCATACAACGCGAAAACACCTCCTTCACCTTTGTTGTCAGCATTCAATGCGAGGTACACATATTTTATGGTGGTGATTATGGTCAGTGTCCAAAAAACGCAGGAAGTGCCGCCAATCACTAGTTCAGATGAAATGATGTGGCCATCCACGATCGCACGGAATACGTAAAGCGGTGAAGTACCGATATCGCCGTAAATGATGCCCAGACATACAAGTACGCCGCCAGCGGAGAGCTGATATTTATTAAGGTCCTTTGAACCGTCCATAGTTTATATCTCTTCTTTGGGCCTACCGATGATCAGGCGGTTACTTCGGTCATACGAGAAATAGCTCCACAGCCAACTGAAGAACGTAAAGACTTTGTTTTTAAATCCGGTGATAGACATCAGGTGAATAAACATCCAGATGTACCAGGCGAAGAAGCCCTGAGTCTTGAATCGTTTCATATCCACAACTGCCTTGTTTCGCCCTACGGTCGCCATGCTACCCTGGTCATTATAGCGAAAGGGTTTCATCGGTTTTTCGCTCATGAGCCTCGAAATGTTCTTGGCTAGGAGCCTTCCTTGTTGCATGGCCGGCGGGGCCATCTGAGGATGACCTTTCGGGAAACTGGCATCGCCTTCCATGAGGGCCACATCTCCTACTGCAAAAATATCCGTAAAGCCCTTCACCCGGTTGTATGCATCCACTTGTACGCGATTTCCGCGCGTTACATTTTCCAGCTTCAATCCGTCAATCGGGTTGCCTTTGATACCCGCCGCCCAGATTAGTGAGCGCGTAATAAGTTTATTGCCTGTGTTGAACTCTACGGTATATCCGTCGTATGATTTTACCGCGCAGTTCAGCATGACTTTGACGCCCATTCTCTGCAGATACTCTAAGGCTTTCACAGAAGCTTTTTCTGACATGCCGTTGAGCAGGCGAGGACCAGCCTCCACCAGATGGATGTCCATGGCCGACAGGTCAAGTTCTTTATAATCCTTCGGAAATACATTGTGCTTCAATTCTGAAAGAGCTCCGGCCAATTCCACTCCCGTAGGACCTCCGCCTACAATCACGTAGTCCATCATACTGTTCATGACTTCCTTATCGTCGGTGAGCAGCGCTCTCTCCATGTTGCGAAGGATGCGATTTCTCAATTGGATGGCATCTTCAATAGTCTTCATTGGCATACTGTTCTTTTCCACGTCGAGCATCCCATAGAAATTAGTGGAGGCGCCGGTGGCCACTACCAGATAATCATAGTGCGCCTTGCCAATGGAAGTTTCAATCAGGTTTTCGTCCGGTTTGATGTGAGTGACCTCGCCAAGGCGAAAATAAAAATTGGGCCGGTAGGAAAAGCGTTTACGCAATGGAAAGACAATCGAGCTTGTCTCTAAACCAGAGGTGGCCACCTGGTAAAGCAAGGGCTGAAAAGTATGATGATTAAATCGATCAAATAAAACTACCTGTGCCTTCACATGCTTAAGACTTCTCACCACTTCAAGACCTCCGAAACCTCCTCCGATTACAATGATACGGGGTCCGCCCAGGTCTGCAATTCGCGTTTGTGGGGTAATTGATTTGGACATCAAAAAATGAGTAAATCCTCTAAAACAGGGGCGAATTTACCTTATTGGCGGAGAATTTAGCGGTTCGTCCAAAAATAATTTGAGGTGCTCACATTAACAGGTATAAACGGCTTATTTTTGCACCACTTAACCAAATAAATTTTATGAAGAAATTATTGATGGTACTGTCTATAGGCGCGGTGTTAACTGGCTGTGGTGGCAGAGAAAATGCCAAGCTCAAGGTTCAGCTTGACTCGCTCCAAAGTGAATTACTGATCAACCAACAAATGGCTCGTACGCTACAGGAAGTTGGAACATTGATGGACTCCATCGATGCCAGCCGGCAGGTATTGCGTGTGAATATGGTAGAGGGCACAACCTATTCTGCTTATACGTCACGCATGAAAGATTTGAATAACTACGTGAAGGAAACGCAATCGAAGATTGGTGATTTGGAAAAATCTTTGAAAAAATCGAAAGCAAGTACCAATGCCTTCGCTGCTACGGTCACGAAACTGAAAGCCGACCTGGAGAAGAAGAACGGAGAGATCATGGAACTTCAGCAACGCGTTCAAGACCTTGGCAACCAGAATGAAAACATGAAGATTACGATCGACCTCCAGGAAGCCGAGCTCAACGACAAGCAGGCGCAGATCGATGCGAAGCAACAGGAGCTGGCATCGATAGAGGCGAAAATTCAAGAAGTGATGATCCAGAGCAAGATGTCCGAGGCAGATGGTTACTTTGCCCGTGGGCAGGCCGTGGAGGAGGCAGCAAACAGAACAAAATTGGCGCCCCGTAAAAAGAAAGATACCCTGAAAGAGGCGCTTGAACTTTACAGGAAAGCATTGTCACTGGGCAACAACAAGGCGCAGGCCAAAATTGATGAACTCGGGAAGAGGCTGAAGTAATTCAATCCTTCCCAATAAAAAAAAGACCGTCCTGGATTTTCAGGGCGGCCTTTTTTATTTGTCAATTTACAATGACTACATCACCGGTGGTGTGTCATGTGTGACCAGCCAGCCGACATACACAAAATAGAGCGCCAGCAATATGAATGCTTCCCAGCGGTCTAGCTTTCGGGTATTGAGGGTAAACATAAAGATGATCAGGACAACTGTGGAGGCAAGCAGCACATAAATATCGAAATTGAGTGCTGGGCTGTAGGGAATAGGGGTCACCATGCCGGTGATACCGAGTATAAAGAAGATGTTAAATATATTTGAGCCGATGACGTTGCCAATGGCGATGTCGGTGTTCTTGCGGTAGGCGGCCACGCAGGAGGTCGCAAGTTCCGGGAGAGACGTTCCGGCGGCCAGAATCGTGAGTCCGATCAGCCGTTCGCTCAAGCCAAAATGTTTAGCGATTTCAATGGCATTGTCAACGACGAGTTCACCACCGCCGATTAGCATACCAAGACCCAGGATGACCATGCCGATCGACATGGGTGTACTGTAGAGCTTGATGGGTTCTCCTTCGTCCAGGTCTGACGTGTTCCGCATCGTTTTGTAGATGTAAAAGAGAAAAATCAGAAAGAACAGGAGCAGGATGATGCTGTCAAGCCGCCCCAAGACTCCTCCATAGGGGGCGGGTGTAACCGTTCCCCACAGCATGCCGTCATTTACAACCAAAAACAAGACGCCTGCGGCCAGCAAGGACAACGGGATTTCGTACTTCACTGTGTTGCGTTGCACTACCAGGGGATAAATAAGTCCGGCAATACCCAGGATAAACAAGAGGTTGAAATTGTTGCTTCCGATGATGTTTCCGAACGAAGCATCGGCCTTACCCTCGATAGCAGAAAGTAGGCTCACGATGAGTTCCGGCATGGAAGTGCCAAACGCCACCACAGTAAGACCAATGGCTAAATTTGAAATACCGTTCTTTTTGGCAGCGGATGAGGCGCCGTTTACCAGGAAGTCAGCACCCTTGATCAGGACGGCAAAACCGACCAGTAGCAGTACAATGGCATAAAACATGAGATTGGGGGTTAGGGGTTAGGATCGGAAAGTTAAAACCATTTTTTGTATTTGAAAAAGCGGATCATGCCAAAAAAGATGGCGGCCATTACTATCATGACCACGGGGTAGCCCCAAAACGAGTGGAGTTCAGGCATAAAGTCAAAGTTCATCCCATAGATCCCTACGATAAATGTGAGCGGCATAAAAATGGTCGAGATTACGGTGAGTACCTTCATAACTTCGTTCATGCGGGTATTCATGGTATTGATGTGGATGTCCATCAGGCCGGATGTAAGGTCTTTGTAGGTATCCAGGGAATCGATCAGGTGCACTAAATGATCATACACGTCAGCAAAGTACCGGCTATTGGCTTGTTCGATAAATCCGCTTTCGTCTTTTACAAGTTTGCTCAGCGCATCCCGCAAAGGGTAGAGCGCTTTTCTCAGGAATATCAATTCTTTTTTTATGTGTTGTATCTTCTGAAACTCATGGTTGCTGGGCTTCTTATAAATATCATCCTCCACTTTTTCAATCTGATGCCCCACTTCATCAAAGACAGTATAATAATTATCAACAATGATGTCGACAAGCCGGTATAACAGATAGTCAGCCTTGCGACTTCGCACACGCCCTGAACTCTGTTTGATACGTTCCCGAAACGGACCGAATGAATCCCCTGCCTTTTCCTGGAAGGAGAGAAGATAATTTTTTCCAAGCACAAAGCTGATCTGTTCGTATTCAATCCTGCTGTCTTTTATGCTATGGAGCATTTTCATCGTGAAGAAGAGGTAGTCATCAAACTCCTCCGCCTTGGGCTGATGATCACTCATGATATCTTCAATGAGTAAAGGGTGAAGTGAGAAATGCTCTCCCAGTTTCTCTACAATGGGCTTGTCATGAAGGCCATCTATATTTATCCAGTTAATACAATTCGAGTTTAACTGGGTCAGGAGTTCATCAACAGGCAGGTCTACCTTCATGCTGTACTCTTCGTCATTGTATTGGATAAGTTCCAGAATGACAAGATTCTCACTTGGAGGTTTTGGCTTAATATCGGAGGCTTTCTGTTTCTCCATCACACGGTGATGTTGGGTTGATTTTTATAGGTGATTATTCTCAAGGGTACCGCAATGGCAATTCCCTGACGGTCAAATCGCTGTTTGATGGATTTGAGTAAGTCGCATTTCATGTCGAAGCCTTCGTTTGGATTCTTTGCCCAAACCCAGGCACGTAACTGCGTGGCGACCTCGGTGAAGCCCATCACCCGAACCATGACCTGATGCTCACCTTTGTCCAGTTCCACGTTGGTCCGGTTGTCGATGCAGTAAGGATGTTTTAGTGCCTCCTCCTGAATGCACTTTTGTGCCAGGTTAATGTCTGCTTCCAGTGATATCCCAAATTCTACAAACATGCACACTTTTTCGTCGGTGATCGTAGAGTTGATAATGACCTCATTGCTGATCACAGCATTGGGAATGACTATTCGCCTGTTCTCAAAATCCTTGATGACTACATGCCGGAGGGTAATATCTTCTACATCGCCAGCATAGAGTTGCCCGATTTTCACGCGGTCGCCTACGCTAAAAGGTCTGAAAATAACAAGGAATATTCCGCTGACAATGTTGGAGAATGCCGATTGGGAGGCAAAACCCAGGATGGCGGCCAGGATCCCCGCACCCGTCATAATGGTATTGCCAAAGGTGCGCAGACTTGGTATGGATCGAAAAATAATGATTGAGGCTATCAGCAGGATGATGAAATTGCTGGCATTTTTGAAAAAGTTATATCGGGTAGGGTCAATTTTCAGCTTGCCGGCGGCCACTTTGAAAAATCTCCCCACAATAAACCGCGCAATCCTTCCCAAAAGGAAAGCAACTGCCAAGACGATGATCGCGTAGATAATCTGCTCCCATTGTTGATCTATGGCTTTCATCGGCCCGAAAATAGTCATTAGTAGTTTGTTAAATAACACCCTCACTATGGTTTTTTTGGATTTTTGATTTTTTTATCCTATCCACTTTCGGCTGTTGGCTATTATATTGCGAGCGATGTCCCTGCGCCTGGAAGATATAAAAGCACCTATCGCCAAAGAGATGGAAGAATTCGAACAGAAGTTTCGGGCTTCCATGCACACCAAGGTGCTTCTGCTGGACAAAATCATGAATTACATCGTGAAACGCAAAGGCAAGCAGATGCGACCGATGTTTGTGTTCCTCAGCGCCGGTACTTGCGGGAAGATCACTGAATCTACCTTTCGGGGCGCTTCCCTGATTGAACTGTTGCACACAGCAACGCTTGTCCATGATGATGTTGTAGATGATGCTGATTATCGGAGAGGGTTTTTCTCCATCAATGCGCTGTGGAAAAACAAAATCGCCGTATTGGTCGGAGACTTTCTTTTGTCGCGTGGACTGATGCTTTCTGTGGAACATAAGGAATTTGACTTGTTGCAGATTGTCAACAACGCGGTGAACGAAATGAGTGAAGGTGAGCTTTTGCAAATGGAAAAATCCAGGCACCTGGACATCAGCGAGGAAGTATACTACCAGATCATTCGTCAGAAGACCGCTTCGCTGATTGCTTCGTGTTGTGCGGTAGGCGCTACCTCGGCCAAAGCAAATAGCGGCATGATAGAAAAAATGAAATTATTCGGTCAGCACATTGGAATGGCATTTCAAATCAAGGACGACCTTTTTGATTATGGCGACGATGAGATTGGGAAGCCCCTTGGCATCGATATCAAGGAAAAGAAGATGACCCTTCCTCTGATCTATGCCCTGTCACAGGCCCCTTGGCTGGAGAAGAGGAAAATCATCAACATCGTGAGGAGAGAAAGCGATAAGCCAAAGAAAGTGAAAGAAGTGATCGATTTCGTAAAGAAGTCAGGAGGTATTGATTATGCCAAGCTGTCGATGGAAAAATTTTATCATCAGGCACTTGAGATTCTAAGTGATTTCCCGGAATCGGCTTACAAAAACTCGCTGAACCAATTGGTTGAGTTTACAATCAACCGGGTGAAATAATAAATGGATTAAAGCATTGTTATAACAAGCGTTCCCTTCCGGCTTCAAGGATAGCATAGTTCTTCCAGGTCTGAAAGGTAAGTTGATCCAAGGTATTGCCCGCGGCACCGGTATTGGATGGCTGATAGTTCCCTTCCAGTTTCCACCACTTTTTTGCGTTTTCCTTCGCTGTATTCTTGTCTACTTCAAAATAGTTGATGACAGAATCAGAAATGATCCAGGGTTTATCAATGGAAGCATATTTTTCGAAGATCATCGAACGCATCTGCGTGCCAGTGGTTTGATTTTTGAAATGAGAAACCGTGTATGACATCGTCTCGGGTTCTGTCATTACCAAATCCCAGTACCTTTTACTGCTCACTATTTGTGAGGTGGTGAGCAAATATCCAAAGCCCTTTTCAAGGGGTTCCTTGGTAATCTGGCACATAGCCCGAAATTCCTTTTTCCTTTTCCCAAAAAGCGCTAAAAGTGCCATATCAAGTCTGATTTACTACTTAGATACTCCTGATAGTGCAAATAGTTGCATCCACATCGTAAAATTTTTATCAAACCGTTGTTAAACCGCCCAATAAGCAGGTGAACTTTTATGAGGATGGATTGAGATGATCAGGTCTTTTTGGTCTTAAGTGATGCTTTTCGCTGAAGATACCTCTCGTAGTTGCTGAAAAAGTCTTCTAGTTTTTCTGCTAATAAGCCCTTGGCTATGATTTTCTTCTTTTCATCCAGCACATACAGGCTTGGGGTAGTTTCTGCGTAATACAGTTTTCCGTAATGCCCAACATAACTCCGCGGTCCGTTGACGGTGATCCAGGTCATTTTCATCTCCTTCATATAATCACGCATTTTTTTCATCGATGAATCAGCATTCACGGCGAATACTTCGAGGTTGAACTTCACTTTATTCTTCTCGTAAAATGCTACTAGTTTTGGTGATTCTTCCCTGCAATGCCCGCAATCCGGATCGAAAATATACACGATCGTGTATTTCTTCTTAATGTCGTACAAGGACTTCTGCTGAAAATTCTGGTCCTGCATGCTGAGGTTAGCGCCGGTTTTTCCGATCAGACTGCCACGCAGTTTGTCGGCATATTCTTTTAGGTTCTTTTTTAACTTATCGTCAACCCAGAAATCCATGTCACCGGACAGGTAATATTTATCAACGAGCTTTACATAGACTTCATCAAGTCCCATGATGGCGGGCTTTTGATATTTATACACACAAGTCCACACAAGGTATTTGTAAGTCTCCTGATTTTTCTTCACAACGGCAGCCAGGCCATCAATCGCGGCCATGATACTGTCGGGTGACTGAAAAAAAAGTTTATCAAGATATTCATTGAGCTTCTCCACATAATATGGTTTCGGCAAATGAATTAGGGCATCGTCGGCCAAATTGAAATTATCAAAGAAGTGCTGTCGGTAATAGCGTAATTGAAAGGTCGAATCAATACTGCCATCTGCCTTCTTCGGAGGATTAGGAACTTCGATTGGTTTTGTGGCTTTAATAATGCGCGCAGTCATCGTAGCGGGAAATGTGGAGATGATCTCTTCCTGGCGTGCCAGTACCTTGGCATTTATTTTTTGGAAGGCTTCCTTCGCGTCCTTCTTTTGATCTTCCTTAAGGGTGCTATCCTGGAGTATCTTAACCCATGGATCTGCTTCTTTGTGGCTCTCCATGTTAAACACCATGTTCTCAAAGAAAAGGCGATTGTCGTCATCGCCCTTAATCTTCATGTATTTGATAAAATCTTCTGTGGATGTCTCCAGGCTGAAATGCTGCTGGCCACTAATGACTATTTCGAAAATCCGCGTGGTCTTTAAAATCAGGAAGTAAACCCCTTGTGGAAGTGCTTGCTTGCCATCAAAGGTGAATGTTCCCTGGCTGCTAACTCTGGCAGTATCTTTGACGTAGGTGCTTTCTCCATAGTAGTAGCCAAGATAGGCTGTCGTATCTTTGAGGCCTTTTATCTTGAAATCAATTTTATAGCCTGTCTGCGCATACGAGCAGACTGAGATGATTGCGGCAATGATTGTTAACAGTATCCTCATAGCTTCGAAACGGTAAATTTCTTAATTTTCTTATTAATGGCAATTAATGTTCCAGATTTGAAAGAGGTGACCGGTTTTGGGTGTCTCAGCGACGACGGCGTTACCTTATCACGCAAGGGTAGGACCCCTTCTTCTTTTGCTTTATTTTGCGGTAGAAGACTATGTCCATACAGGTAAGAAACCTGACCAAGCAATACGGTCAACAAACAGCGGTAGATAATATTTCGTTATCGGTACACCAAGGCGAAATAGTAGGCTTCCTGGGCCCCAACGGCGCCGGTAAGTCTACTACGATGAGGATTATCACGGGTTTTCTCCCACCGACATCTGGTACAGTACATGTGGATGGTCACAGTATATCAGACAATCCTATGTTGGTCAAGCAAATAACAGGATACCTGCCGGAACATAATCCTTTGTATCTGGACATGTATGTGCATGAGTACCTTGGTTTCATGGCGGGTATTTGTGGTCTGAAATCCGCACTCAAAAAAGCCCACATCGAACAAATGGTAGACCTGTGCGGAATAACACTTGAGCAAAACAAGAAAATAGGAATGCTCTCCAAGGGCTTCCGCCAGCGGGTTGGATTGGCCCAAGCCCTTTTGCACAATCCCAAAGTGCTTGTCCTGGATGAGCCTACTTCGGGCCTTGATCCTAACCAGTTAATAGAAATACGAAACCTGATTCGGACTGTGAGTAAAGACAAAACGGTGCTATTCTCAACCCATATTCTGCAGGAAGTGGAGGCCCTGTGTCACAGGGTCATTGTCATCAACCAAGGCAAGATTGTGGCAGACGACCGACTGGACAATCTCATGAAAGGGGCAGGCAACTTCCTCATTGTTGAGTTTACGGTGGATGTCAATATTCCAGAGTTGGAAGGAATAGAAGGTGTCGAGAGGGTACTAAAACTAGCAAACTTCAGGTATCAGGTGAAAGGCAGCCATGATCGCGATATCCGACCTTTGCTGGTCAATTTTGCCGTTGAAAAAGGACTTTCGCTTATAGGACTCCATCAGGAAGAAAATTCCCTGGAATCCGTTTTTAGTCAACTTACGTCTGTGCAGGAAAAGAAAGCCGCGAATCCATGACCCACATTTTTCTTAGAGAATTCAATAGCTTTCTTGATTCGCTCATAGGGTATCTGGTCGTGGGTGTATTTCTTATCTCAATGGGCCTCCTCCTTTGGGTATTTCCAGAAACTTCTGTGCTCGACTATGGCTATGCTGACATGGACACCTTGTTTTCGTTCGGGCCGTATGTGTATATTTTCTTGGTACCCGCTATCACGATGCGCAGCTTGGCAGAGGAAAAGAAGTTGGGAACCCTGGAATTATTAATGACAAAACCAGTCACAGAAGCAGATATAGTGGTTGGAAAATTCCTGGCGTCTTTTTCATTGCTGATCCTTGCCTTGGTTCCTACGATCATTTACTATTTTACGCTGTATCAGCTTGGGAATCCGGTAGGAAATATTGACACTCCGGGCGTGATTGGGTCTTTCATCGGCATGATTTTTCTTGGGGGTGTCTTCTGCTCGGTGGGGATTTTTGCCTCGGCGATCACCCCTAACCAAATCGTTTCATTCATTATTGCGGCCTTCTTTTGTTTTGCGTTCTATGTCGGATTTGATTCTTCAGCCGGCCTATTCAGCGATGGTGAGAGTGCCTTACTGGTAAAGCAGCTCGGCATGCTATATCACTATGAGTCTATGAGCAAAGGATTGATCGATAGCAGGGACCTGGTCTATTTTGTTGGCCTCGGTGGCACCATGCTTCTTTGTACCAAAACAGTCTTATCCAGTCGGTCATGGTGAAATGGGAAAGTAAACGATTGGGTGACCTCCTTTTGCTGGCCAATGGGCTGGTCCTGGCCCTCGTGCTGAACCAGCTCGCATCTCTTTATTTTTTCAGGTTAGACATGACGGAAGAGAAAAGGTATACGATCAAAACGCCTACGAAAGAACTCCTGCAAGAACTTGACGATGCGGTCTACATCGAGGTTTATCTGGAAGGCGATCTGAACGCAGGTTTTAGGAGATTGCGCAAAGCCGTAAAGGAAACTCTGGAGGAATTCAGGGTCTATTCGAATAACAAGATTCATTACAGTTTCGTTGACCCCGCTGCCGCCATGGGCCAGAACGCGCAGCATGAATTCATGACCGCACTGGCCGGCAAGGGAATTCAACCCACGAATGTAATCGACAACCGTGATGGACAACGCACCGAAAAACTTGTTTTTCCTGGTGCCCTTGTTTCCTACGGCGGCTCTGAGACGGGAATAATGCTCTTGAAAGGAAATCGGGCACAGCGATCAGAGGAGATCCTGAATCAATCTATAGAAGGCCTCGAGTTTGAATTAGCCAACGCAATCAAAAAATTGTCGGATGTCAACAGGAAAGAAATCGGTGTCATCACCGGTCATGGCGAACTTGATAGTGTGCAGATGGCAAGTCTGAAGAACAGTTTGCTAGAGTCGTACAATGTGTCAATGGTTGACCTTGGTGACGGGGAAGCACTTCGTCAATATGACGTGTTGATGGTAGCCAAACCACGA
>JAYWDR010000090.1:0-2417 GCA_043779735.1 Cyclobacteriaceae bacterium
CTCCAATCTTGAGTTCCTTTGGTCTGGAACATCCATAAAACAATGCACTGAACGCAATAAGTGAAAGTAACCTCATTATTTTTGATTTCATATCGACAAAACAGTGCAAAATAAGGAAATGTTCAGTGGGTTAAAGGTGGTGGAATTGGCTTCTGTGCTGGCAGGCCCAAGGGTAGGGCAATTCTTTGCTGAATTGGGCGCCGAAGTAATCAAGGTTGAAAGCCTCAAAACAAGTGGAGATGTCACCCGAACATGGAAAGTCGCCGGTGAAAAGGAAGGGGACCTTTCTGCCTACTTCTGCTCATGTAACTGGGGCAAAAAATCTGTGGCCCTTGATTTATCAGAAAGTGGAGGCAGGGAAATTGTTCAGAAGCTGATTAGTGAATCAGATTTAGTGATTGCCAGCTACAAGCCAGGTGATGCAGAGAAGTTGGGTGTGGCGTATCATCAACTCGCCACCCGTCACCAACGATTAATCTATGGTCAAATTACGGGTTATGGTAATGCGAAGGTTCCGGCGGGCTCCATTCAGAATGTTTATGAAGCGCTTGAGATGCCTGAAGCCGAGGGGATATTAATTCAATCTGGACCGTTGAAAGGCGTTAGGACTTTTGTTGCCGCATCGTCGCATTGGCAAGCAGATCCGCTGACGTCACCACCACAGTTTGGGCAGCATACGGAGGAGATTCTGAAAAGACTTTGAGTGGGCTCAAAAGAGGCCATTATTTTTGCTGAAGGGGTGGAATACGAAGATTCAAATTATTGAACAAGGGAAACAGCATCGTGGGGGTAAAATATGGTATATTGCGGCTCTTTTATTTCATAAAACAGCGAATTACAACCTAATCCACCATGCTTTTCGAATCAAACCCTTATACTTCCCTTTGGAGTAAATACCGCCCGATGATTTTGAAATTGATGGTGGCGGCGGAAAAAGACCCGCAGCAATACAAGTTGTTTGCACATGAATTTAAGGCGGTGGGCCAGAAAGAGAAAACTGGATATTCATTTTCGTTAGAGGTCTCCCACGGAAAAGCAATCAATAAGATTAAGGGCTCAACGGTTGCACGAGATTTGCTGGGGGTTTTGCAACAATCTCAAAAGGCATCACAGCTTACAAGCGAGGCTGTTTATGAGTTGCGTCTTGATAAGCAGTTTGTTTTTCATGTGACACGTAAAGTGGAGGTTGTGGCGACGGCCCCCGAAGTTGGATCCTGACATTGGTAGGTAGGCCGAAATAGGTTCACTGTAACCTCAATGGCGGCTATAGATGAGAAGAAGTGAACGAAAGTCATAGGGTAGTACGTTATACTGGTATTAAGTGTTTAGATAGTTATGTTAAAAGTCACGTTCGATAATAGCGAAAGCCCTTTTTTTAAGGCGTTGAAAGAAAAAGTTGACCACTATTTCTCAACCAAAAATCTTGACCCGTCCGGTAACAAAGCCCTATTCTTCAAAAGCATTGTGGTGGTTGTTTCAGCCATCGTCCTTTATGTTACCCTGGTATTCTTTACACCTGTGACATGGGTAGCCATCTTGATGTGCGGTTTGTTTGGTTTGAATATGGCGGTCATTGGATTCAATATCATGCATGAAGGTGGCCATCAGAGCTTTTCAAAATATGCTTGGCTCAATAAAATTTCTGCTTATTCTCTCAACGCATTGGGCGGAACTTCATACTTCTGGAAGATAAAGCATAACATCAATCATCATACCTACACGAACATCGAAGGAATGGATTCGGACATCGATGTTAAACCTTTTATGCGCCTGCATGAATCCCAACCTAGGTATTGGTTCCACAGGTTTCAACATGTTTATTGGGTGGTCCTTTATGGCGTTTCTTATGTGGCATGGATTTTCTATGATGACTTTCAGAAATATGTCAGTGGAAAGGTCTCACCGAATTCGGAGATCAAAAAGATTGCATTGAAAGAACACTTTATCTTTTGGGCGACAAAAGTTTTATATGTAGGCGCCTACATTATCTTACCGATTATCATGGTAGGTTGGTTGCCGACCCTGGTTGGATTTTCGATTATTACGTTTGTGTGCGGACTATCAATCAGCGTGGTGTTTCAACTGGCTCACGTTGTAGAGGGCACCAAGTTTTCTGTTGTAGAACAAGATCAAGCAAACAAAATTGAACAAGAGTGGGCCGTTCACCAGGTGACCTCCACCGCCAATTTTGGTACCCATAACAAGGTCATTTCCTGGCTCCTGGGTGGATTGAATTTTCAGATTGAGCATCACCTGTTCCCCAGAATCAGCCATGTTCACTATCCCATTATTAGTGAAATAGTGAAAGAGACCTGCAAAGAGTATAACGTCACTTACATGGAGTACTCTACCATGTTAAAAGCCCTTCACTCACACCTATTTCATATCCGTCGGTTGGGCATTGCTTGAGAGTGGCT
>JAYWDR010000091.1:0-7137 GCA_043779735.1 Cyclobacteriaceae bacterium
CGTACCCAAGTCACGAAGGAATTCAGAAAAAACTTAGTGTCTTCGTGTCTTAGTGGCAAACATTAAAGGCGTAAAGCAAATTCAATTGACTATCTTGTTGTTAGACTATGGACATGTCTCGCAATGAATTCATTAAGCTCTCAACGATGGGGAGCGTGGGCTTGAGTCTGATTCCAGCCCTATCTACTGCATTGCCCGATGATGTCCTAAATGCAAAAAGCGAAAACCAAAATTCTAAAACTATGTACTCCTGCCAATGGAACTTGAAGATTGTTTTTGGAAAACAAAAAGAGGCGCTCGACATTATGAAGCAATGGGGCGCTGAAAAATTCCGCTCTTCCAATTTCAAAGTGTCCACCAACCGGGTCATGACGGGCTTTGTCGGTGAATCAGCCTCGCATGTAGTGGATGAATATGTTTTTGAGAGCCTGGCAGATTTTGAAAAGGCACTGGCTGATATGTCAAAGCCACAATTCAAACCCTTTGCCGAAGCGATCGCACCTTATGTGGTACCGGGCAGTCAGGAGTGGAAGATCTACAGGATACTTAGTTGAATACAAATACAGTTTCACACAAAAAAAGTAAAAAAAATTTTATTGCATTAAAGGTCAGGTCGCAATCGCACAAAAACAGGCTCGCGATACATCTGATCGGCAGTCAGTTGTGAGAAACTAACCTCCACCAACAAAGATGGTTCTACCCACTCCGTTATCTTCTCATCTACGATCTTCCCTCCTTTGAGAATGGGCTTCTTTACCTTCTTCAGTTTTTTTAAAAGCGAAAATATTTCCTTCATAAGGTGATCATCAAATCCGGTTCCCACTTTTCCACGATAGAAAAGATCTCCACTTATTTTTTCAGCAATCTGCAAGGCGCCAAAAGTAGCCTCGCGATTTCCCTTTCCCGGTGTATAACCGAGGATCACGCACTCCGAAGTCTGCCTTACCTTGATCTTCAGCCAGCCTTCACTCCTTCTGCCCGGCAGGTATTTGCTGTCTTTCTTTTTCGCCATCACACCTTCCAGCGCATGCTCACGGGCGGCATTAAAGAGTGATTTGCCGTCTTCCACAAATTCGCTCACACGATAAGGGGTGTCCTTCTTTACTGCATCCTTGAGCCACTCCTTGCGCTTGACAAGACTCTCATTGACCAACGACCGGCCATCAAGATAAAGGCAATCAAAAATGTAACAGTAAACCGGACTGCTTTTACTCATTTTTTGAATGTTGGTCTCACCGGTATTCATCAGCCGGTGGATCACTTTTTTAAACTCGGGCTTGCCGGATTTATCCAGACAGACAATTTCAGCGTCAAAGAGTCCATTGGTAGCGCGAAAGGCCTTGTCGGCCAACAGCAGTTCCGGAAATTGTTTGGTGATATCGTTTTTATTGCGACTGGTGATACGGACTTGCCCGTCCTCTAAAGCGATCAGTGCGCGAATACCGTCCCATTTGATCTCGTAAACATAGTCATCGCCCGAAGGAATTTTTTCCGCGCTGTCCGAGAGCATGGGTTCAATGACGTCTTGCAAATAATTGATCTGCGGGGAGTCAACCCGTTCGAACAACCATTCCTTTTCTTTGATTTTATAAATGCGATACTCGCCATTTACTTCTTTGCTGTTCAGGCGAAAATAAAAGCCATCTTTCTTTTCTTTTGTCACCTGGTATTTGCCAAGGGCATAAATCCACATGTCGCCGCCGCCATATTGACCTTTAGGTATCTTTCCGTTGAAGGTCAAATATTTCATGGGGTGATCTTCTGTTTGCACGGCAAATCGCTTGACACCAGGGTGAGGCGGTAATCCCTTGGGCACCGCCCAGGACTTCAGCACACCGTCTTGCTCAAGACGAAGATCATAATGCAAATGAGAGGCATGATGCCGGTGTATAACAAAATTGTTTCCTCCCTCCTCCGTAACACTCCCACCCGGTTCAGAGGTCTTTTTAAAATCCCGCTTCTTCTCGTACGACTCCAGTTGGGCGGGGGTCTTCCTTTTCCCGGAAGGCGGCAATTCTTTTACCACTTTTTTCTTGCGGTGTGTGTGCAACTCCACAGAGTAAGCGCCCATCCCCTCCCATGCATCACCATCTTTTAGCACCTTCTCCAACGCTGTACGAATATTATACTCCAGCGGACTCTTCAGTTGCGCCAACTCATTCCACGTAAGTGGCATAGAGACCGGCGCACCGGCACGGCCCCGCAGACTGTACGGCGATACAATACTTTGACCGGAGCGGATGCGATAAATGTCTATCAATACCCTCCCCTTCCTTGCCTCTTTTTTAATGTGAAGGGTTGTGCTGCTCGCATTGCGGTCCACAAAAGGTTGTGCAATCAACCGGGAAGCCTCAAAGACCATTTGAAAGTCAAACTTGGGCTCCAGAGGGCAACAAATATGGACTCCTTTGCCACCGGTGGTCTTGACAAAGGCCGTGTATCCAAGTGATTCAACGAGTTCCTTTAAATCAAACGCAATGGGAACTACTTTTTTAAAGTCATACCCTTCCGGCGGATCCAGATCAAAGACCATGTAGTCTGGAAAATCAAATTTCGGCTTGCGGCTATGCAATTGATGGAGTTCCAGCGCTGCCAGGTTGGCAAGCCAAACCAGTGAAGCCGGTTCGGTTGCTATGATGTAATCCTTCTTCTCTTCCTTGCCCAGGTTGGCAAACTCAATCCAGTCCGGCGCCCAATCCGGTCTGCTTTTCTGGTAGAACATTTCACCATGGATGCCATCCGGAAAACGTATGAGCGTGAGCGCCCGGCCTTTGACATGGTTGAGAATTGTAGGCGCAATCTTTAAATAATACTCGATGACTTCCGCCTTCACAATGCCATCTTCCGGATACAGCACTTTCTCCAGGTTGGTAAGCTCAATTTTGCGCTTGCCGATCGTTACCCATTGTGACTTCTTTTTGGCCATTATGGAAAGCGTTTGTAAATATCTTTCCTGTTATCTAAAACCAGAAACTCAATGGAATCATTAACTATAGCGACACCGGCCCGATACTGACCTAACCTAATCCGATAAAATTCTTTGTGCCCTTTTAATTTCTTAAGCTGGTGAATCCCTCTTAAGTCCGGGACTTGTTGAACAAGTTTAATGATGTCAAAAACGGCTCTTTTTAATCTTTGATCTTTAATCTTTGATCTTTGCAATGTCTTTTTCAAATGCTTTACTGACCTTTACGATCATAGTTGAGATTTCAACTTGGTGAGGAACTTCTCAGTATTGAGAAAGCCAGCCTTTCTTGCCCGCAGCATCTTCTTGATCATTCTGGCATCAGAATCGATATCCTTTGCTAAAGTCTTTCGGATAGTGATACCCTTGCCTTTGGTGGCAATACTCTTTAGAATGCTTAAAGCATTTTTTCCAGCTTTTCTTTTCTCATCGATCTCCACCAAGTATCCCATAACTTTTAATTAAATATAAATCTACTATTAATTAATACGTTGGTCAAACTGATTCGCATTTGAATCATGAAATCAAGATCTAATCAATATGTTCTAATGGCGGCTTATTCCTGAGGAATATCATTCCAACAATAAACGAAATGGCAGCGACTCCAATCGGATACCAAAGTCCTACGAAAGGGTCAGTGCTCCTGCTGGCCATCATGGTAGCAATGAAAGGCGTAAGTCCTCCAAACACTCCATTGCCAATATGATACGGCAATGACATTGAGGTATACCGAATCCGGGTTGGGAACAACTCGACTAAAAACGCAGCGATGGGACCATAGGCCATGGCCATAAACAATACCTGGATGAATATCAGCATGACCATCTTCCAGAAATCAGCCTGCGATAACTTTACCTCGCGCTTGGCTGGATTTACCGTGCCATCAGGATTTTGTAAAGATGTTTCTTTCATTGTGGTCCCATCTGCAAATATGTGATGCACTGCGACGGTTGTGGGTCTTCCTCCTGCTGAAGATGTAGACCGTGTAATATTTTTCCCTTCCACAAATTCGGTCTTTAACGAAAGGTCGGCCAGACTGTACATCTGTTTATAAATCGGGCGATAGAATAACACAGCCAGCAGAAGCCCTGTCATCATGATATACTTCCGGCCCACCGTATCGGAGAGTCTGCCAAAAAAAATCAGCAAGGGTGTTCCCGCCAGCAACGCCATAGCGATGATCATGTAAGATTGTACGAAATCAAGATTACAGGTCTTCTGAATAAAAGTAAGGGCATAGAATTGGCCGGTGTACCACACCACCCCCTGACCGGCCGTGGCACCAAATAAGGCGATTAAAACCAACCGGAGGTTTTCCCTTTTTCCAAAGCTTTCCTTAATTGGATTGACAGAAGTTTTTCCCTCTGCCTTCAGCTTTGCAAAGAGCGGAGACTCCTGCATTTTCAGTCGTATGTAAACGGATACCCCCACGAGGATGGCCGACAACAGAAAGGGAATGCGCCATCCCCACTGGTTAAAGGTTTCCAGTCCTACCGATTCACGAACTGAAAGAATAACAGCCAACGACACAAAAAATCCCAAAGTGGCCGTAGTTTGGATAAAACTTGTAAAGTATCCACGGTTGCCGGCCGGTGCGTGTTCTGCCACATACGTAGCAGCGCCTCCATACTCACCTCCCAAGGCAAGGCCTTGCAGCAACCGAAGCAGCAAGACGATGATGGGTGCGACCATGCCAATTTTATCATAACCTGGAACGAGGCCAATGCCAAAAGTAGCACCGCCCATCAGGATGAGGGTGACCAGAAAGGTGTACTTTCTTCCCACGAGATCGCCCAACCGGCCAAAAACCACAGCGCCAAACGGACGGACAATAAACCCTGCAGCAAAAGTGGCCAGCGTTGATAGAAAGGCAGCGGTAGGATTGGACTGGGGAAAAAACTGTTCTGATAAAATGGTGGCCAGGCTTCCGAAAATAAAAAAGTCATACCATTCGATAAGTGTACCCACCGATGAGGCAAGGATGACAAATCGAAGATTTTTGCGTTCCGCTGGTGATAGGTAGTTCTCTGTCATGAATGATAAATTAGCATTTACATCTCAAGGATGCTCATGACCACCGCCACTATGCCAGGCTTCTGTAATCTTATGGAATTCACCATGTAGAATTTCAATGGAAGCAGTTAATACTGAATCGGAGGCATTCGCTTTCACCTGATCAGCAAATATTCTGGCATCGAGCTTCAATTGAGCAAGTTGAGACTTCATTTCATCGTTGTTAACTTTATCAGGTAAGGTGGCTTCCTCCCACTTTTCTGCTTCTAAAGCCATCATTTCAGCATTAGCCCTCGCCGGGACCAGATTGGCAGAATCCTTTATTGGATGATACGATTCCGCCATAATCATATGAAATGAATCCATCCCAGGCCATTCATCATCGGATGACACCGATTTCTTTGCGCAGGCAGAAATTAATAATAATATCAACAGATAACTTAAAGAAATTTTCATAGCCTATTTAGTGATTTAGTGATTTGGTGATTTGGTGATTTAGGGATGTGGTGACAAAACAATGAATCATATTTAATTATTCTTTTTTCTGTATTTCCTTCTCGTCTCCAGACCATGGACCAGCTTTTTCAGCAAGTCGGAGTATAGCGTAATGAAGAAAATAAAGGTCATGAGCCAGATCACACTAACGTTAAAATAAAATGTGTCGAACTGCTTTCCCAATATTTGTTTGGTGGGAGCATAGAATATTGCCCGGAAGTCAAACAAATTTACCGGCCGGTGGTCCTCAAAATAAATAGGGTAGAACTTTTGTACCAGTCTGCCTTTCCACTCTACAATGCGAGAAACCTCGTTTGAATTCTCCACCATATCGGTCACAGCCTTATTTTCAAATCGAAGTCTCATCACTTCAAAAAGTGCTTTCTTCTCCGGTGTACGGGTCATCTCCGTAATGAGTGAATCCCGCTTGCTCTTAGCGTCGTACGACCGGTTATTATAAAACCGTTTCAAGACAGTCAGAAACTCATCGGTCTTGATATATACCGTAGAGTCAAATTTTCCGACTCTTAAATTCTCCAGGTCAGGAAACTTATCAGCTTGGATAAAATTAAGTTCTAATTCATATCCAATCTCGTTGCGCAGCAAGTCAAGCGTATTGACCACACTTGTATTGCTTTGATCTCTCCAATGTCCCCGCTGATTCAATACGTTGGTAAGCTTTGATTTAAGTTCCGGAACAAGGTATAGTCGTTTATATTCAGATACAGCTCTCTTTTGGTCTAAATCATAAAATTGCTTCTCGAAAGGGTTGTCTTTAAACTGTGTAACCATAAAGGCTTCAAACGCCCACCGTGAAGTCATCATTTCTCCCAACACAGGGATTCCATTCGGCTTGCCCACCTCCGGGTTAAACTTATCAAATGGGATTACCACACCACTCATGATAAGTTGGGGGATCACCAGCACCGGTATGAGAATATAGATCGCAACAGCAGAATCAAAAGCTGACGAAATGTTCAATCCCAGGATGTTGGCAAAGCAGGAACTGGAAAAGATGATCCACCAGTACCGCATTTCTGAATAGGGAATCTCCAGGATCAAATTACCGACCAGAATAAATGTCAGGGTTTGAATGGCTGATAGCCCAAACAGTATAATGACTTTAGAAGTCAGGTAGCTCATGCGGCTCAAATGAAGAAAGCGCTCACGCTTGAGGATTTTCCGGTCCCTGAAAATCTCTTCCGCACTTACAATAAGGCCTACAAATAGCGCTACTACCACGCTCATGAAAAAGTAAACGGGGATATTGTAATTATTATGAAACGTGTACTTCGGATGGTCAATGCCGATGACATCATAATATTTGACAAAGTAAGCCATGAACAACGCGAGTACAGGCGAAAGGGAAAGATTCACCACCATGTATTGGCGGTTGGCTACTTTGGAAAGTACATCCCGCTTGATAAATACCAATAGCTGCTTAAACCCGTTAGGAATCTTTTGGGTCACCGGCAACGGGTCTTTAACCTCTTCGATGCGAGGTATTTTTATTCTCTGTTTAAAGTATTGATACCATTGTCCAGGAGAAACTTTTCGTGTATTGGTAAATCGTCCATATTCATTCACCACGCGGGTCTCAATAATATTAAATATCTGCTCGGGGTTTATGTTACCGCATTCCGGGCAAGCCCCCGGGGTTTTAG
>JAYWDR010000092.1:0-2406 GCA_043779735.1 Cyclobacteriaceae bacterium
AGGCCATGCGATTTAATTCCCGTTCCCATTCCACCACAACATGGGCTAAGTAGTCCTCACCGGACTTGCTTTCCTCTGTCAGCAGGGTAGGCTCAAGACTGAATCCATAGTAGCCTATTGCGGAGGCAGAGACAAATGTCTTCACCGTGTGTTTCCTGTTCTGAAGACTTTCGTACAATAAGGCTGTTGATTTAGTACGACTCTCAAGAATCTCATCTTTCCTTCTCGTGGTCCAGCGACGATCAGCGACCCCTGCTCCTGCGAGGTGAACAATGGCGTCTACCCCCACGAGTGCCTGCGAGTCAATTTCTCCATTCTCCACATTCCACACAAAGGAAGGCACAGGCCCTTTCTTTTTTGATCTGCCCAGGTGCGAGACACGATGGCCTTTTTGCAGGAATATTTCTGTTAAACGAGTACCGATCAGTCCTGATGCGCCTGTTATTAGTATCGAAGTTGCCAAAACAGTATTTTTTAAATGATCTTTACATCCAAGTTAACCAACGAATAATGAAAAAGTTGTTGATTATTCTGGCCATGTGCATTTCGACGTGTGCTTTCGCACAAAAAGTAACAGTCAACAAGAAAAGTGAAAAAATAAAAGGAGAAACGGCAGAAGGCTACGGCACGGATTTGGAGGGGAAGAAAGAGACTGTCGCGGCCGCGTGGGGCAAGTTCTTAAAAGACCTGGGGAAAATAAAATCAGGAAGCGATTATCAGTTCGTTGAAAATCCGGCGTTGAGTGGCACGGTGTACAGCACGGGCATAGTTTATTTTACGGCCAGCGGGGACCAGGAAAAAGCCACCGTTTGGATAGGTATCAAAGCCGCAGAATGGACGGTAAACGACATCAAGCTTGTGGAAAATCAGCTTGAAAAATCAGTGTACCAGTTTGGCGTAAAATACTACAGGGACAAAATCCAGGCGCAGATTGACGAAGCACAACATGCCCTTGATGCAGTAGTAAGACAACAACAACGGCATACTACTCAGAACCTGGACCTCACCATCAAGCTCAGAAACAACGAGCAGGAAAAAATACAGCTAGACAAATCGATTGAGGTAAACAAGCTTGAGCACCTGGTGGTTCTTCAAAAATTGGCGAACATTAAGAAATCACAAGACTCGGTGGCGATGGTAGCTGAGAAAATCAAGAAGGTTATTGAAATGCATAAGGAGCGGCAGCGGAAGGTGAATTAGCATCTCTAGACGATCCGGCAACAATCAATTCTGACGGCATAATAAATACAAAAGAGGTTGTCCATTTGAGACAACCTCTTTTGATACCGATCAATTTTTGTTAGAATTTGAAAGTCAACTGTCCAAAAAAAGCAGTTCCCAACTGGCTAAACTGTGAACCGTTGTACCCTAATATGCGATACCTTCCGCTGAAGGATAGGAATCCCTCTATCAGGTTTCTTTGAGCAGGATCATCCAACACGGCTTGGGCGGCAGCCCTATTGGGCTCCTGATTAACCGGTGCATCATTGGGATTAACTACCGATTCCAATTTCCACTTCGGTAATACATTGAGCAAATTGTTCACGGTAATTGAAGCAGATAAACTTTTGGAAATGTTGTACCCTACGTTCACATCAGTTACAACGGCGGGAGAAAATACTTGTTTAACATTTTCCATAATGGCGCCGCCATTATCCAGGTCCTGGAATTTAGTAGTGCCAAATAAGGTGTTGTTGAGTACTACGTTCCATTTGCCCACACTATAGTCCAGCCCTAAAATTGCCTTATACTTAGGACGGCCTTCCGTCAATAGTGACTTCACCTGGGTATTCAAAATAGTGGCACCAGCCGAGCTGATGGCGGCTGGGTCATTCGGTTTACCAATGATATCATTGGCAATATTATAGTTTCCAGCGAAGTTAAGCCCCAATTTACCGCGACCTAAATCAATATTTTTATAGCTCGCTACAAAATCCAAACCTTGCGTTTTAGTTTTGATGCCGTTAATAAAAAACTGAACACTCGACAAATTTCCAGAAGCCAGGATTTTTCCCAAGGTACTGGCGGGATTGCTCGAAGAAATTGACGAACTGTAAACAATGCGGTCGCTAATGGTAATATCATAGTAGTCGATTGTTACACTCAGGTTGCTGACAGGATTTAAGCCTATGCCCACAGTATAGTTGACAGAATTTTCCGCCTTTAATTTTGGAATGCCTAACGCAAAAGCCTGTTTACTGGCGTTGTTGAACAAGCCTGAGAGTACAATCGTGCCACCGGCAAATGACGCCTGGGTAGATTGTGCATAAATCTGGTGAAGGGTGGGCGCCCTAAAGCCTGTGGAAGCAGATCCCCTTATCACGATCTTATCACCGGCAATCTTATAGCGGGAGGATGCTTTCCAGACAAAGGCATTTCCGAAATCGCTGTATTTTTCGCCCCGAA
>JAYWDR010000093.1:0-2406 GCA_043779735.1 Cyclobacteriaceae bacterium
AGAGATTTTCCCGCGCGAAACTTCGTTGAAAAACCTCTGGTGACTTCAACCCAAGTTTGTCAATGATGTCATTCTTGACTTGCTCAGTGGCTGTAGCAGTAAGGGCCAGAAAGTGCACGTCTGGCTTCCACTCACGCAGAGTGGCAATCTCCAGATACGAAGGACGAAAATCATACCCCCATTGTGAGATACAATGTGCCTCGTCAACAGCGATAAGAGAAACATTCATTCTGCGAAAGCGCTCTATGAATATTTCCGTCTTCAGTCGCTCAGGGGAGAGATAAAGAAATTTATACTTTCCGTAAACACAATTGTCCAGTGCGATGTCAATTTCCTGACGCCCCATGCCCGAGTGAACCGACAAGGCCTGTATCCCTTTCTTCCGAAGTTGCTGCACCTGGTCCTGCATGAGGGCTATGAGGGGACTTATCACCAGGGTAATGCCTTCCAGTATCAATCCGGGCACCTGGAAGCAAACGGATTTCCCTCCCCCTGTCGGCAACAGGGCCGCCACATCCTTCTTTTCCAGCACAGCGTGAATTATCTCACTTTGTAGAGCCCTAAAATGATCATGGCCCCAGTACTGCTTTAGTATGGAATCAGGTGAAAGCAACTTTGTAATTCAAATTGGTCCGGACTAAATAAATCACCACTTCAGTGTCTGCTTTTGCAGGAACGCTTCAATCCCCCGCTTGCAGTCGTCCGTGCTTCGCGCATGAGCATTTTGACGTGCCGCAAAGTCCAGTGCTTCTTCCAGGGGGAGCTGCTGTACATCAGAGATCATCTGCTTTGTCAATGCCAGCGATTGTGCGGAAGCCGTGGAGATCAATTGCCTGGCGAATTCAAGTACTTCCTGTTGCAACATATTCTTATCGACTACCCGGGTGACCACACCTGTCAATTTTGCTTCTTCAGCGCTAATCAGATTTCCGGTTAGCAGAAGTTCTCTTGCCCGGGCCTCTCCTATTTTTCGCAGGAGGAATACCATGACGATGGCCGGCACAAAACCAATTTTGACTTCGGTATAACCAAATTTTGCTTCAGGCACGGCAAAAACAAAATCGCACACGGTGATCAGCCCACAGCCTCCTGCCAGGGCTGCGCCCTGAACCTGGGCGATCACCACTTTTTTTGACGTATAGATTTGAAGAAACAATTCTTTCAATTGAAGTGAGTCAGACAGATTTTCTTCATATGAAAATTTTTGCATCTGTTGCAGATAAACAAGGTCTGCACCCGCACAAAATGTCTCGCCATTTGCGCGCAATACGATGACTTTTACCGAATCATCGGACGCTGCCTTTTGAAACCCCAGCAGCAATTCCGTCACCAGCTCATGGCTTAACGCATTCCTTTTCGTTGGCCGGTTCAATGTGAGGAAGCCAATACGGTCTTTGGCTTCGTATTCTACTAATGCCATAGGTTATAAATTCAGTGTATAGGCCCCTTGCTTCAATACGGAATAACTGGATATGCTCATTTCACGGGCTTCTTTCTCTAAACGCTCACAATAACGGTATGAATTGCTGCTATCAAAAATCAAGTGATCAAAATTAACATGTTTCGCAAACGGTCGGAGCGATTTGATGGAATTGTTACTGATTATCAGGTAGTCTACATGCAACTGGATAGGCAGCTGAAATTCCTTGGAGGATACGGTAAGAAAGGACTTCCCATCCCGGCAGTATAATTGCAAGCCATGATACGAGGGTTGGTTGGCCTCAGAAAGAGGATGAACTTCCCGCACTCCTCTCATAAGCCTGTTTGGCTGAACATGATATCCGATCTTGGTTTTATCCATTCCAAATGATGAATCTGCAATAAATAAGGACTGGCCATCTTTAGTCCACTCCATTACCCTATGTCCTTGGGAGCGAAATACCGACCAACTAGAGGATCTTACATACATGGAGAAATGCTGCCACGAAGAAATTGAAAATAACAAGGCTGCAAAGGTCATCAGAAGAACAAAATGAAATTTTCTGAATTGAATGAGCGCCAATCCGGCCAGGATAAATGTGAACAAAAGAAAGCACTGAAACGGAGAAACATAGATGTTATTGATGAGACTGTAGGGCATTCGCTCGACCAGAAAGACTCCTTCATTCAATATTTTCACAAACCATTCCAGCGCGATGCCGAGCCATGATGCCACTTCTGCAAAAGGGCTGAGCATCAAAAGTAAAATCCCTCCCACGAGCACCACAGAAGAGCCTGGGATCACAAATAGATTGGCAAGCAAAAAATAGACAGGAAATTGATGGAAGTACAAGAGTCCCAGCGAAATGGTCGCCACTTGAGCGGCAATCGAAACACAACTGATTTGCCATACCCAGTTCATGATGGGGGATTTTGCTTCCCACAGATTGTACAACGGCCGTTGTAAATACACTATGCCCAAGACCG
>JAYWDR010000094.1:0-2406 GCA_043779735.1 Cyclobacteriaceae bacterium
CCTTCAACCTGAGCTCTGATAATATCTGGATTCACATACCAGCCACAATCCATGACGGCCCACACCTTGTCAACCTTGATCTTGCCATCCGGCTTCTTGGAAACTTTCACCACTTCTCCTACAATGCTTGAAAAGCACTCAGTGATTGCTACGCCGTAGCCTCCATTCTTTCCTCGATTTTTCCATCCGCTGACTTCTTCGAGCTTACTGATCAGGTCATGGTATCGTGCATTCGATAGATGACTTTTTCTGAATTCCATAGGGTCCTTGCCAGCCTCAAAGGCCATTTCATCCATAAAGCTCTCATAGGCAAATGAATTGGTGGATGCGTAAACGGAACGCCACCACATGACAGGTATCGGTGATTCTAGGGGTGCGTTTCCAAAATGGTAATGCGGGATTGTCTTCATGTAGTCTTCCAGCAGACCTTCTACCACATCTCCGAGATAGGAGGATTTGTCTGCGCCGGCCCCTTGAGTACCCATATCCTGCCCTGCTGCCTTTGTTTCAAAGGCAGTGATTCTTCCATTCTTGCTCAGTCCACCTTTGCATTGATACACCATGCCTGGCCGAAATGGCCCTGCCGTCATATCATCTTCGCGCGTCCACACTACCTGAACCGGTGCTTTGATTTCTTTTGAGATCATGGCAGCCTCATAGGGATAATCGGTAAAAGCTTTCCGGCCATTTCCGCCGCCGAGGAAGGTCATGTTCACGGTGACTTTGTCCAGGGGCAAATTCAAGTGGCTGCTGAGGTTGCCTTGAATCCAATCCGGGGCCTGGATAGGGCCCCAAACCTCACAGCGGTCTTCCGTCACGTGTGCGACACAGTTCAGGGGCTCCATATTACTGTGTGACTCATAAGGAGTTTCATACTGGGCTTCAAGTTTCTTGTCAGCCTTTGCGAATGCGGCATTGAAATTCCCCAGAGTCTTGAATGAAATAATTTCACCCTTCAGTTGCTCTTTCATCTTTGTATACAACTGGTCAGTGTTGTGATATTCAAACCCAGCATCATTCCACTCCACCTTCAGTACTTTTCTCCCCTGCATGGCCGCCCAGGTCGTGTCAGCCACAACAGCCACACCTTCCAGCATATTCCCAAAGACGTCGCGGTTGACTTTCAGCACATGTTTCACTCCTGGCACCTTCATTGTTTCAGTGTCATCAAAGCTTTTCACTTTTCCAATAAAACGAGGACTTCTTTCCACAACAGCATACAGCATGCCCGGCAATTTCTTATCAAGCCCGAATATTGCTGCGCCGTTGGTCTTCATTGGCGTGTCCTGGCGCCGCAGCGGCTTGCGGACAATTTTATAATCTTTAGGGCTCTTCAGCAAGACATCCTTGGGCGGATCAAGTTTGGAAGCCGCCTGTACCAATTCTCCATAGCTTGATTTCTTTGCGGTGGTTCTGTGAATAACATATCCATTCTCAGCGTAGCATCCGGACTTTGGTACTCCCCACTTTATTGCGGCGGCCTCTATTAACAGCTCACGGGCTGTGGCGCCGAGCAACAATAGGTTCTTGTAACCACCACGGACCGTTGAGCTGCCGCCCGTTCCCTGGTCTCCATATTTTTTGTTATTACTTTCACCAAATACGATGCTGATTTCATCCATGTTCACCTCCAACTCTTCGGCAATAATCTGAGGTACGGACTGGAAGGAGCCTTGCCCCATTTCAGCGCGGTGGTTGGTTATAGTCACTTTGCCACTGGTATCAATGCTTATCCAGGCATTGAGATTGATCCCGAGGTTGTCAGCCTCTTCAACGGTTATGATTTCAGCAGCTGAGGCTTTTCCCATCGCAGGCATGTAAATGCCTAACGTGAGCGCGGCGCCTGACAGGCCACCGAGTCTGATGAAATTTCTGCGAGAAATATTTTTATCAATTGTTTCCATGGTACATAGAATTATTTGGCGGATCCCTTCTGTGACATTATAATAGAGGCAGTCTTAATCGCTTTACGAATGCGGGGGTAAGTACCACACCGGCAGATGTGGCCTTGCATGCTCGCATTGATGTCTTTGTCACTGGGATTCGGAATTCGTGCTAATAAAGCAGTCGCCGCCATGATCTGTCCACTCTGGCAATAACCGCATTGCGGTACCTGCTCCTGGATCCATGCTTGCTGAACGGGATGCGAGTTATCACTCGATAACCCTTCTATAGTAACAATGCTTTTGTTTGCAACCGCTGCTACAGGTATCTGGCATGACCGAACGGGCACCCCGTCAAGGTGCACGGTGCAAGCGCCACATTGGGAGATGCCGCATCCGTACTTGGTGCCAGTAAGACCCACCAGATCGCGGATGGCCCACAGCAATGGCATTTTGGGGTCGGCATTGACCGTAAAGCTTTTATTGTTGATTTTTAGTTTGATCGAGGCCATATAAGTGAATT